>NZ_LEKI01000283.1:0-3629 GCF_001029525.1 Nocardiopsis sp. RV163
GGCGAGGACCGCCGGTGCCGGGTCGTCGCAGATCAGCAGGTCGGGCCTGCCCTGGGCCAGGACGCGCGCGCGGCGGGCGGCGGGCTGGTCGCGGCCCAGGGGGAGGTAGGCGCAGCCCGCGGCGAGCACGCCCAGGACGGCGGCGACCTGGTCGGCGCCCCGGGGCAGGTCCAGGGCCACGGTCGCGCCAGCGGGCACGGCCCCGGCCACCGCTCCGGCCACGCGCAGCGCCCGGTCGGCCAGTTCCCCGTAGGTCAGGGACGCGCCGTCGGTCAGGACCAGGGCGGTGTCGCCGGGGGCGGTGCGGGCGTGGTCGAAGAAGCGCCCGTGCAGTGGGCGGGGGCCGGGCGGCGCCGCGTCGGGGGTGTGCGCGGCACGCGCCCGGGCCCGGTCCGGGGAGGGTTCCGGACCGAAGGGGCGGCTCCAGGCCGCGGGGTCGTCGGTGAGGTCCTCGACGAGCGCGCGGTAGCAGGCGAAGGCGGCCTCCGCGGTTCCGGGGGCGAAGGCGCGCTCGCGCAGGTCCCAGTTGAGCAGGAGCCCGCCGTCGAGTTCGGTGACCTGGGCGTCGAGCAGGACCTGGGGGCCCTGGGAGATGATCCAGGAGGGGCGGCCGAAGGACTCCTGCACGGGATCGGTGAACAGGGGGCCCAGGCCGATGGCGCTGGTGTAGACGACCGGGGCGAGGACCGGGTTGCCGCCGTCGAGGCGGGCCAGGTCGCGCAGGACCTCCACCCCCCCGTAGGCGCCGTGGTCGATCGCAGCGTGCAGGTCGGACTGAACCCTGCGCGCCCGCTCGGCGAAGGGAGCGGGGTCGGCGGTGTCCACGCCCAGGAGCACCGAGCTGCTGAAGTCGCCGACGACCCGGCCGACGTCGGGGTGCAGGGGCGCGCGGTCGAACAGGGGCAGGTTGAGCGAGAACCGCGGGGCCGAACTCCAGGCGCCCAGCACCTCGGCGAAGGCGGCGGCCAGCGCGGCCGCGGGGGTGACGCCCGCGGCACGGGCCCGCCGCTCGAACAGCCGGGTGCGCTCGGGGGTGAGCCGGTGGTGCAGGCGGGTGGAGCGGGTGGCGTCGGTTCCGGGCACGGCGGGCAGCGCGGCGCCCGGGAGGACGGGCAGTTCGGGCGGCGGGGGGATCTCGCGCAGGCGTTCGTGCCACCAGGAGCGGGCGCGCTCGCGCGGCCGGGGGTCGCGGGAGGCGCGTTCGGCGAGGTAGCGGGCGAAGCCGTACTCCAGGGGCGGAAGGTCGTCGCCCCGGTAGGCGGTGCGCAGGTCCTCCAGCAGGACGCGCAGGCTGAGGGCGTCGGCCACGATCATGTCCAGGTCCACGTGCAGGCGGGTGGCGCCGCCCGGCAGCAGGGAGAGGGCCACGTCCAGCACCTGTCCGGCGGCGACGTCCATGCGGCGGTGGGTGGAGGTGTCCCGGATCCGCGCGAGGACCCGGTCGGCTTCCTCGGGGTCCAGGCCGGTCAGGTCGTGGACCGTCACGGCGGGGGCGGCCTGCACGAACGCGCTGGTCCCAGCGGACCCACCAGACTCAGCAGACTCAGCAGAGGGCATGGGTACGACAGGCGCGACAGACGCGGTGGCCCCCACAGGCGCACCGGCCGCAACGGACCCACTCAGCTCGGCAGGAGCACCAGAACCAGCAGGCGCGTCAGCCTCTCCGGACACGGCGAGGACGGTGGCCGCGGGAAGCACGCGCTGGTGGCCGTCGTCGTCGAACCTCACACGCAGCATCGGGTGGCGCTCCACCACGGCCCGCAGGGCCGAGGCGAGGCGTTCGGGGTCCACGCCGTGGCCGTCGAACTCGGTGTAGAAGTGCGCCGCGACCCCGCCCAGCGGCTGTCCGTCCTGGCGGCCGATCCAGTAGGCGTGCTGCATGGTCGCCAGGGGGAAGCGCTCCCCCTCCGCCACCGGGCGCACGGGTTCCTGCGGCGCGGGGCGCTCCGTGGCCGCCGAACCCCGCAGCAGGGCGCTCCAGGCGGCCGCCGTCGGGTTGGCGGACAGGTCCTCGAAGGTGACGTCGAACCCGTCCTCCCGCCAGGCGCCCACCAGGCGGATCAGGCCCAACGAGTCCAGCCCGTGCTCGAAGAGGTCGTCGGTGTCGGCGAACCCCCGGGTCCCGAGCACCTCCGCCACCTGCTCGCGCACGGCTCCGGCTCCGGTTCCCGCCCCGGCGTGGTCTGACACGGTGTTCTGCCCCTCTGTGTTCGGGTTCGACACGATCAGCAATAATGAAAACCGTTTTCATTGCTGATGTGCCTATGTATAGCACTGCCGCGACCGCCCGGTCGACCCGGGCCCGCGGAAATACGGGAGGGATCACATGCCCCAGGACTGGCTGCGCTGGCCGAAGGAGCAGGCGAGGGAGTACCGCGAACGCGGCTTCTGGGACGATCGGAGGCTGGACGACCTGCTACGCGGGCGGGCCGACCGCCACGGGGAGCGCACCGCGCTCGTGTCGGGCGCGGACCGGCTCACCTACGCCGGACTGGACGAGCGCGTGGACCGGCTGGCCGCGGGGCTGGCCTCGCTCGGGGTGGAACCGGGGGAACGCGTCCTGCTCCAGTTGCCCAACCGGCGCGAGTACGTCGTCACGCTCTTCGCCCTGCTGCGGATCGGGGCCGTGCCTGTGCTGGCCCTGCCGACCCTGGGCGCCGCCGAGGTGGAGTCGCTCGTGCGCACGGCGCGGGCGTGCGCCGTCGTCGTCGCGCAGGGCAGGGGCCGCAGCGACCCCAGGGCGGCCGCGGCCCGGATCGCGCGGGACGTGCCGTCGGTGCGCGCTCTGGTCGTCGTCGGCGACCCCGGGGACACCGGCGGGGTGCGGTGGGACGCCCTCGCGGAAGCGGATCCCCTCCCCCGCGGCGGCGACGCCGGGGAGAGCGGGCGGCACGGGCGCACCCCCGAGGTCGGCGCCGAGGACCTGGCCCTGCTCCTGCTGTCCGGCGGCACCACGGGCACCCCCAAACTCATCCCGCGCACCCACGCCGACTACGGGTACAACGCCCGGGCGTCGGCCGAGGCCTGCGGAGTGGGCGAGGACGCGGTCTACCTGGCCGTCCTGCCCGTCGCGCACAACTTCACCATGGTCTCCCCCGGGGTCGTGGGCACCCTCGCGGTCGGCGGCACGGTCGTCCTGAGCCCCGACCCCAGCCCGACCACGGCCTTCGCGCTGATCGAACGCGAGGGGGTGACCATCACCTCGCTCGTGCCCGCGCTGGTGCCCTCCTGGCTGGACGAGGCCGGCCGGACCGGGCACGACCTGTCCTCCCTGCGCGTCCTCCAGGTCGGGGGGTCGCGCCTGGACGACACGACCGCCCGGCGGGTGGGCCCCGCCCTGGGCTGCCGCCTCCAGCAGGTGTTCGGCATGGCCGAGGGCCTCAACAACTACACCGGTCTGGACGACCCCGACGACCTCGTGTGCACGACCCAGGGACGCCCCCTCTCCCCCGCCGACGAGGTCGCGGTGGTGGACGAGGCCGGGGAACCGGTGCCCCCGGGCACCCCCGGGGAACTGCTCACCCGCGGCCCCTACACCCTGCGCGGCTACTACCGGGCGCGCGAACTGGACGCGCTGCGCTTCACCCCGGACGGGTTCTACCGCACCGGTGACCTGGTGACCCGGAGCG
>NZ_LEKI01000284.1:0-3555 GCF_001029525.1 Nocardiopsis sp. RV163
TTCTTCGGGGACCACACCCAGTCCCAGATCGCGGACCGGTTGGGCTACTCGCAGATGCACGTGTCGCGGCTGCTGTCGGGGGTGCTCGAACAGTTGCGCGAGGAGGTCGGCGGGCACGCGCCCGGCCACGGCTGAGCCCGCGGCCGGGCCGCCTCCCGGAGGGCGCCCTCCGGGAGGCGGCCCCGCCCCCGCACGGCGGGGTCAGCGGGCCGGGATGTCCTCGGGCAGCAGGGTGGTGAAGTCCTCCCGGGTGGCGTTCTGGACGCCGTTGACCAGGCGGCCCGCCTGCCGGGTGATCATCCGCTCCAGCACCTGGCGCGCGTAGCGGGCGTTGCCGAAGTTCACGTCGCGGACCACCCCCGAGAAGTGCTCGCGCAGGGCCGCCGTCGTCTGCTCACCGCAGGTGTAGCCCGACCCCTTCGCCATCCGCTCGACGATGGTGACCAGCTCGTCGTCGCTGTAGTCGGGGAACTCCACCTGGTGGTTGAACCGCGAGGCCAGGCCGGGGTTGGAGTCGAGGAAGCGCTGCATCTCGTTGGTGTAACCGGCGACGATGACCACCGCCTCGTCGCGGTGGTCCTCCATGAGCTTGACCAGGGTGTCGATGGCCTCCTGGCCGAAGTCGTTGCCCGCTCCCCGCGGCGCCAGCGAATAGGCCTCGTCCACGAACAGGACGCCGCCCTTGGCCCGCTCGAACACCTCGGCGGTCAGTTGGGCGGTGTGCCCGACGTAGCGCCCGACCAGGTCCGACCGGGCCGCCTCCACCACGTGGTCGCCGCGCAGCACCCCCAGGGCGTGCAGGAGCTTGCCGTACAGGCGGGCCACGGTCGTCTTACCGGTACCGGGGGGACCGGCGAACACCAGGTGGTGGCTCATCGGCGCCACCTGGAGCCCCATGGCGCGCCGCTGCTGCGACATCAGCAGCAGGTTGGCCAGGTCGTTGACGGTCTCCTTGACGCTGGCCAGGCCCACCATGGCGTTGAGTTCCTCGCGCAGGGCCGCGATCCCGTCCGCCGTGCCGCCGAGCTGCTCCTCCTCGGCCGCCTCCCCCAGGTCCTCGGGCAGCAGGAGGGTGAGCGAGTCCGGGCTGTCGGGGATGGTCCCGCCCAGCCGGAACGCCTGGCGGTCGATCATCTCCTCGAACAGCTTGCGGGCCTCGCGGCCGTTGCCGAACGCGGGTCCCTTGGGTACCCGCTCGAAGTGGGCGAGCAGGGCCGCCTCGGTCTCCTCCGCCATCCGGTAGCTGTGGGAGACGCACATGTTGCGCACGATCTGCGTCAGCTCCTCCGGCGAGTAGTTGGTGAACTCGATGGTCCGGCTGAACCTTGAGGCCAGGCCGGGGTTGGTGTCGAGGAAGCTCTGCATCTCCTCGGTGTAGCCCGCGACGATCACCACGACCTCGTCGCGGTGGTCCTCCATGAGCTTGACCAGGGTGTCGATGGCCTCCCGGCCGAAGTCCGGGCCGCCGCCTCCGCCCTCACTGCCGTTGGCCAGCGTGTACGCCTCGTCCACGAACAGGACGCCGCCCTTGGCCCGCTCGAACACCTCGGTGGTCTTGATCGCCGTGCCGCCCACGTACTGCGAGACCAGGTCGGCGCGGGCCACCTCCACCACGTGCCCGTAGCGCAGCACGTCCAGTTCGGCGAGGATCTGCCCGTACAGCCGCGCCACGGTGGTCTTGCCGGTACCGGGCGCGCCGCCGAAGACCAGGTGGCGGCTCATGGGCGGCGTGGGCAGACCCATCTCCGCCCGGCGCTGGGCCATCTGGTTGCGGGTGACGAGCGTCTTGACCTCGTGCTTGACCCCGGCCAGGCCCACCAGCGAGTCCAGCTCCATCATGGGGCCGACCTCCTCGGCCTCCTCGTCCGACTGCTCGGAGACGGGGGCCTCCGGCATCGGGACGGGTGCGCCCGCCAGGTCGCCGAACGCGTCCGGGGCCCCGTTGCCGCGGCTGAGCAGCTCCTCCGTGCGCATGCTCCGGCTGGCCACGGTCTGGCGCAGCCCGGAGCGCCCGTTGTCGCGCACCGAGCAGTCCTCCACCGCCACGTCCTCGGCGGAGTGCACGAGGATGCCGTCGGCGCCGTTGCCGAACACCTCGCACCGGCGCAGCGTGGCGCTCGCCTTGGCCGCCACCAGCACGCCGTTGCGGCGGCCGTTGTAGACCCGGGTGCGCAGCACCGTCGCAC
Organism: Nocardiopsis sp. RV163; assembly: GCF_001029525.1. Classification (NCBI taxonomy): domain Bacteria; kingdom Bacillati; phylum Actinomycetota; class Actinomycetes; order Streptosporangiales; family Nocardiopsidaceae; genus Nocardiopsis; species Nocardiopsis sp. RV163. The sequence continues at coordinate 2,187 of NZ_LEKI01000284.1, forward strand.
TGCCCCCGGCCCGCACGGCGACGCCGTCGCCCGTGCACTCGGACACGTCGCAGTCGCGCACGTCGGCGGATCCGCCCGAGCCCACCGAGATCCCGGCGTCGCGGCTCCCGGTGATCTGCACGCCGGTCAGCAGGGGCGCGCCGCCCTCCTCCACCGACACCGCGCTCTTGCCGGTGCGCTCCAGCGTCACGTCCTCCATACGTCCGCGCCCGCCCTTGCCGAACACCACGCCCTGGCTCCTGGTCCCGGTGATCGCGGTCGCGCGCAGGAACGGGGCGCACTGCTCGACGACCACGCCGGGACCGGCGGTCCCGCTGACCAGGCCGCGGTCGAACTCCACTGTGCTGTCGCCGCCCAGGCTCAGCCCCTGCCCGCCGCGCACGACCAGGCCGAGGAAGGCGGTGGAGGCGCGCTCCTCCGCGCGCACGGCGTCGCCGCCCGCCTCCTCCACCTCGCACTCGGTGAAGGTTCCGCGCGCCCGCCCCGACAGGTGGATGGCCACGCCCTTGGCGCGCACCACCCGCACCCGCGCCACCTGCGGGTCCGACCCGTTGCGCACGGTGAGGCCGCGTCCGCCGATGTCCTCGAACACGCAGTCCTCGACCACCGGTCGCGACCTGCTGGAGACCACCAGACCGTCGCCCTCGGTGTCGTGCACGCGCGTGCCCACCAGCGAGGCGGCCGACCCCTCCTCCAGCGCCACGGCGGGCTTCTTCGTCCCCGAGATCTCGCAGTCGCTGATCGTGCCCCCGGACTGCCCGCTGGCGAACACACCGTTGCCCCCGGCGTCGCGCAGCACGCAGGAGCGGACCGTGGGGCGGGCCCGCTCGCCGATGACCACGGCGCTGGTGTCGACCTCCTCGACCACGCAGTCCTCGATGACGCTCGGCCCGGAGGAGGTGATCACCACACCCGCCCCCGCCGAACAGGTGACGCGGCTGTCGCGCATGGCGAGCGCCCCCTCGCCGCGCACCGACACCGCGGTCCACGAGGCGCCCTCCACCTCGCAGTCGGCCATCTCCAGTTGTCCGAGGGGGATGTCCACCGCGGGGTAGTCGGCGTGGCGGCCGCGCAGGACCAGCCCCGACAGCTTGACCGCCTCGGCGCCCGAGACCACGGCGCAGCCGCTGGCGGTGGTGATCTCCACGCTGCCCAGGCCGTCGCGGGCCATCAGGGTGACCACGTCGCGCAGGACGAGGCTCTCCTCGTAGCGACCGGGGGCGATGGTGATGAGGGCGCCGCTGTCAGCGGCCTCGACCGCCTCGGTGATCGTCGCGTGCCCGTCCTGAGCGTCGGCGTCGACGGTGAGGAGCTGCCTGGTCATCGGTGTCTTCCTAAGTCGGGGGAGGGGCGGTGGCGGGGCGGCCGG
>NZ_LEKI01000285.1:0-3528 GCF_001029525.1 Nocardiopsis sp. RV163
GATCCGCCCCCGCGGGTCCGCCCCCTCTGGCCGTGCGCGACCGCTCACGCCCGAGGGCGGATCGCCGCCACGGCGGTGATGCGCTCGACGTACTTGGCGATGACGTCCACCTCGACGTTCACGGTGGCACCGGCGGCCAGACCGCCCAGGGTCGTCGCCCGCAGGGTCTCGGGAATCAGGCTGACCTCGAAGAACTCCTGATCGGCCCCGGGCTCGCTGACCGCGGAGACGGTGAGGCTGGTGCCGTCGACGGTGATCGAGCCCTTCTCGACCACGTACGGCGACAGGTGGGCGGGCAGTCCGAAACGCAGAACGTCCCAGTTGTCGCCGGGATTCCGGGAGACCAGGGCGGCGGTGCCGTCGACGTGGCCCTGGACGATGTGGCCGCCCAGGCGACCGTCGGCGCGGGCCGCGCGTTCGAGGTTGACGCGGGAGCCCGGAACCAGACCCCCGAGGCTGGAGCGGTCCAGCGACTCCTTCATGACGTCGGCGGTGAAGGTGCCCCCGCCCCGGTCGACCACGGTCAGGCACACGCCGTTGACCGCGATGGAGTCGCCGTGCGCGGCGTCCGAGCTGACCAGGGGGCCCCGGACGGTGAGCAGTACGGCCTCACCCGTGGTGCCCGCGGCCTGGATGGAGACGACCTCGCCGAGTTCCTCGACGATTCCGGTGAACACGCCCTTGCCTTCCCTTCGCCTGGTGGCTCCGGGGTGGGGGGAGGCGTGGAGAAGGGTCCACGAACAGGACGGCGCCGCGGCCGCGCGTCAGCGGACGCGGGCGGCGAGGGGCCGTCCCGACACGTACTGCCTCCCATCCGGACTTTCACCGTCGGTACCGGAATTCCACCGGTTCAACCGGCCGATGGACTCGGCCGGGTCGCGGACTGTCACCGCCGGTTCGGAATTACACCGACCCCGGAGCACGTGTTGAACTTGCTGGTACGGATCCTAACCCCTCGTCAACAGGAGCGCCTAGCCGGTGTGACGCGAATCATCGGCCCCCACCGCCGTCGGCCGGGAGGGCGCACGCGCGGACGGGCGCACCGGCGGGCGTGTCGCCGCGACCGCGCACCCCGCCGGTTCAGGGGACCCAGGCCGCGGCCCCGGGCCGGGCGGCCAGACCGCTGCGGACGAAGGCCTCCGGGGCCAGGAAGGAGGCCCAGAAGGTGATCGCGCCGTAGGCGGCGAAGGACACGGCGGCGTCGGCGAGCCCGCCCAGGTGGCCGAAGAGCACGCTCACGAACACCTGCACCAGCACGATCACCGAGGCGCCCAGCACGAAGCGGGCGGCCCGGGAGGCCAGGGTGCCCCCGGCGCTGTACCAGCCGCGCCGGGCGAGCAGGGTGAAGCCCACCAGCCCGCCCAGCAGGGTTCCGGCCACGGTGTACAGACCGGTGAGGGTCTCACCGGCCGGGTCGGCGGGGACCGCGCCGATCCACTCCTGGGGGACCGTCCAGTCACCGCGCACCAGAAGCTGCCACACGGTGGCCGCCAGGCAGGGCACCAGGGCGGCGGCCAGGGCGCAGCCCACCCAGCGGGCGGTGCTCAGCCCCAGCCACCAGGCGGTGACGCGCTCCTCCCAGCGCAGGACCGCCCACAGCAGGGCGGCGCCCAGCACCAGCCCGGCCACGACGTCGCTGACGAAGTGCGCACCCAGGTGGATACGCGAGAGCGAGACGAGCGCGATGACCGCGACCGCCGCCCACAGCACGGCGCGGCGGCCGGACCTGATGCCGAGGTAGCCCCAGGTGACGGTGGCGCCCTGGGTGTGCCCGGAGGGGATCCCGAAGCTGTCCGAACTCGTGTGGGCCGTGACGCGGGCGTCGAACCAGGGGGGCCGGGCCCCGTAGAGCAGGGACTTGAAAAGCTGGTTGACCACGCCGGAGCAGGCCACCACGACGAACAGGCGCGCCCCCAGGCCGGGGTTGACGCACCAGAAGACCAGGGTGAGGGCGAGGATGACGAGCGTGTGGGAGCCCAGGTGGGTGACCAGGGCCAGCGGGTGGGCGAGCCAGTCCCCCAGTCCCTGGAGCCAGAGGATGGGGACGGTCTCCGCCTCCCACAGCGCGTCCATGGCCAGGTGCTGGGCGGTCCAAGCGTTCAACGCGTACTCCCGGGGGTCCGCGCCCGGCAACGCGCTCACGCCGCGCCGCTCCCCCGCACGCGCGAAGGCGGAGGGGAAGACGGAGCCGCGGCCAAGCGAGATCGACGACTACGAGTCGCACAGCCTAGGGGGAGGCGCCGGGCGGTGCCAGCGAAGGGCGGAACCGTGTCGGGATCGTTGCGCGGACGGACGTTCGGTTGCGAGGGTCGGGGCTCCGGGGTCAGGCCCTGGCGGCGGCCCCGGTGGCGAGGGCGCGCAGGGACTCCACGGCCTTGGCCGGGTCCTGGGCCCCGTAGACGGCCGAACCGGCGACGAAGACGTCTGCTCCGGCCTCGGCGGCCCGCTCGATGGTCTCGTCGCTGACGCCGCCGTCGACCTGGAGCCAGACGGAGGCCTCGCGGCTGTCGAGGATCTCGCGGGCGCGGCGGATCTTGGGCAGGACCACGTCGAGGAACTTCTGTCCGCCGAAGCCGGGTTCGACGGTCATGAGCAGGAGCATGTCCATCTCGCCGACGAGGTCGGAGTAGGGCTCGACGGGCTCTGCGGGGTTGAGGGCCAGGCCCGCGCGGGCGCCGAGGCGGCGGATCTCGCGCAGCGTGCGCACGGGGGCCCCGGCGGCCTTGGCGTGGATGGTGACGCTGCCCGCGCCCGCTTCGGCGTAGGCGGGGGCCCAGCGATCGGGCTCCTCGATCATCAGGTGGCAGTCCAGGGGGGTGTCGGTCGCCTTGAGCAGGGACTCCACGATGGGCAGGCCGAGCGTCAGGTTCGGGACGAAGTGGTTGTCCATCACGTCGACGTGGAGCCAGTCGGCGGACGGGGACACGGCGGCCGCTTCGTCGGCGAGGTGCGCGAAGTCGGCGCTCAGGATGCTGGGTGAGATCTGGATGGCCACGCGTGCAGTGTAGCCACGGCGTTAGGGGGCGGGTGGTCCGGGTGCGGGGCCCGGAACTGCGGGAACGTGCGGAGATTTTTCCTCTTCCACCACTGTCGGGGGTGTTTTCACGTCGGATCTTTACGACGTAGATCACAAATCGCTCTTTTCGGACATGAGGAGTGGCCGAGAGGAGTGGGGGGAGGGTGCCCGCGCGCACCGGGCACGGCCCCCGGGGAGGTGGGGCCCGTGCCGGGTGCCGTGGCGGGCTCCCGAGCGCAGTGGCGGCCGGGAGGACGGAAGGTCCATGAACGAGGACACCGAGGCAGGGCTGGGCGTGGTCTGCGGGCACGCCCGCGACATCCGGGACCGGCTGGAACCGGTGCCCGGCGGCCCCGCTCTGGTCGACGCGGTGCTCGGGGCCGCGCGGGGCGGCGGGGACGCGTCGGCGGAGCTGGCCGGGCTCCAGGAGGCCTTGGTCGCCCTCGACGGGCGCGGACTGTCCGCCCACGCCGACGGAGTGCGCCTGGTGGGTTCGGGGGGCGCGGCGGTGG
>NZ_LEKI01000286.1:0-3455 GCF_001029525.1 Nocardiopsis sp. RV163
CCCCTCGACTACGCGACCGAGACCGAACCCGCCCCGGAGCACTTCCCCGACGGCGAGGTCCCCGAGGACAACTGGCCCACCCAGTACGTCGACCTCCCCCTGGCCCGGCTGGAGCGCTGGCACTCCCGGCACGGACCCGAGGGCGCCCGCGTGGACATCCTCGACGCCCGCGCCGCCGTCCGTGCCGAACGCTCCGAACTCCAACGGGTCCGCGAGGAGCGCGACCGCTACCACGCGGAGGTCCAGGACCTGCGCCGCGAGGTGGCCCGCCTGGACCGGCCCTGGCTGGACCGGGCGGACGAGGAGGAGGACGCCCCGGAGGCGCCACGCCCCCGCCGCTGGCCCTCCCGCGCCCTGGCCCTGATCCTCCCGGCGGCCTTCCTGGCCACCGGGCTGGAGGCGGGAGCCCGCTTCGGCCTGGGCGCCCTGGACCTGTTCGGGCTGCTGGGCGCCGCGATCACCGGCGCCTCCTGGTGGCCCCTCTGACCAACGGGCCGACGACACCGTGCCCCGGGCCCGTGCGCCGCCCGCTTCGCGACCCGACCGGAAAACCTCCGCGTCGGCCTCCCCAGCACACACCGCACCCGCTACACTCGTGCCCATGCGACAGACAACCACCCAGGCTCAGTGGTGGCGCCGCCCCTAGGCGGTGCTCCGAGTTCGCATACCCATGCAGCGACCGCCCCGGACCGGCGGTCGTTTCGTGTTCCACGGCCCCGGACGGTGCGGCCCATCCGACCGCGCAGCCAAAAGGACCGGCCGTGAACCCCAGCGACGCACAGACCAGCACGTACCTCACCGAGGGCGGCGTCACCGTCCACCGCAGCGCCGCCGCCTGCGACCCTGAGACCCTCACCGAGCTCGTCCGCTCGGTCGAGCTGCGCCGAGGCGGAGTCCTCTCCTCCGGCATGGAGTACCCGGGTCGGTACGACCGCTGGCACCTGGGCTACGTCGACCCGTGCCTGGAGATCACCACGCGCGGGCGCCGCGTCACCGCCACCGCCCTCAACGCCCGCGGCCGCGTCCTGCTGCCCGTCCTGGCCGGAGCCCTGTACTCCGTCGGCCTGCCCGACCCCGACAGCACCCTTGCCGACCTCCGGCACGGCGGCGTCGCCGTCGTCGTCCCCGAACCCGACCCGGCGGAGTTCTTCACCGAGGAGGAGCGCAGCCGCCGCCCCGGCGTCTTCACCGCGCTGCGCGCCGTCATGGCCGCGCTGCGCAGCCCCGAGGACGCCAACCTCGGCCTGTACGGCGCCTTCGGCTACGACCTGGCCTTCCAGTTCGAGCCCATCGAGCAGCACATCGACCGCGACCCCGGTGACCGCGACCTGGTCCTGCACCTGCCCGACGCCGTCATCGTCCGCGACCGCAAGCGCGAGACCTGCGTGCGCTACACCTACGACTTCACCGTCCCCGCCGACGGCGACCGCGCCGAGGCCACCACGCGCGGCCTGCCGCGCGAGACCGAACCCACCCCGCCCGTGGTCGCCGCCGAGGTGCCCGAGGGCCCCGAACCCGGCTCCTACGCCCGCGTCGTGGCCGAGGCCAAGGAGAGGTTCCGGCGCGGCGACCTGTTCGAGGTCGTCCCCGGGCACCGCACCTACGCCCGCTGCTCCTCGCCGGCCCGCTTCTACGAGCTGCTGCGCGAGCGCAACCCCGCCCCCTACGAGTTCTTCTTCAACCTCGGTGAGGGCGAGTACCTGGTCGGCGCCTCCCCGGAGATGTTCGTCCGCGTCACCGGCGAGCCCGGTACCGGCCAGCGCGTGGAGACCTGCCCCATCTCGGGCACCATCCGCCGCGGCGAGGACGCCCTGGGCGACGCCGAGAACATCCAGGAGCTGCTCTCCTCGGTCAAGGAGAAGTCCGAGCTCACCATGTGCACGGACGTGGACCGCAACGACAAGTCGCGCGTGTGCGAGCCGGGCAGCGTCCGCGTGATCGGCCGCCGCCAGATCGAGATGTACTCGCGCCTGATCCACACCGTGGACCACATCGAGGGCACCCTGCGCAGCGACTTCGACGCCCTGGACGCCTTCCTCACCCACATGTGGGCGGTCACCGTCACCGGCGCGCCCAAGACCTGGGCGATGAGGTTCATCGAGCAGCACGAGACCAGCCCCCGCCGCTGGTACGGCGGCGCCGTCGGCGTGCTCAACTTCGACGGCTCCATGAACACCGGTCTGACCCTGCGCACCGCGCACATCCGCGACGGCGTGGCCGCCGTGCGCGTGGGCGCCACCCTGCTCTACGACTCCGACCCCGAGGCCGAGGAGCGCGAGACCTTCCTCAAGGCGCGCGCACTGCTGGAGACCCTCGACCTGGGCGAGCGGGCAGACTCCCCGGCGCGGGCGGACGGCGAGACAGGGGCCGCGCCCGCCGCGCTCCCGGGGGAGGGCATGCGGGTGCTACTGGTCGACCACGAGGACTCCTTCGTCAACACCCTCGCCGACTACGTGCGCCGCCACGGGGCCGAGGTGACCACGGTCCGCTACGGGTTCGACCCGGCCCTGCTCGACCGGCTCGCCCCCGACCTGGTCGTGCTCTCGCCCGGACCCGGCCTGCCCGAGGACTTCGGGATGTCGGCGCTGCTGGACGCGCTCGCCGTCCGCGGCCTGCCGGTGTTCGGGGTGTGCCTGGGCCTCCAGGGGATGGTGGAGCACGCCGGGGGAGAACTGCGAACCCTGGACGAGCCGGTGCACGGCAAGCCGGGCCGAGTGCGGGTCCACGGCGGGCGGCTCCTCACCGGCCTGGGCGGGGCGGACGCCTTCCCGGCCGCCCGCTACCACTCCACCTACACCCTCCCCGAGCTGGTCAAGCACTTCGAGGTCACCGCCGTCCTGGAGGGCGGGGCGGACGAGGAACCCGTCGTCATGGCCGTGGAGGACCCGGCCGCGCGGTGGTACGCGGTCCAGTTCCACCCGGAGTCGATCCTCACCGCGACGGTCGGCGAGGGCATCGTGGCGCGGATCCTGCGCCTGGCCCGCGGCTGAGGGCCGCCGCGGACCCCGGGGGCGGACCCCCGGGGTCCGCGGACCCCCGCGCCGAGGGCGCGTGCGAAGGGTCGCGCGGTCGTTTCGAGGAGCGCGGAGACAACCGGTGCGCGGGCACTCGCCCGCGCCAAGACGCCTTTCCCGAATCACATCCAAACAAAAAGTTTGGTCGACCCGTTACGGGACAGTGGGTGTGTATGGGTATTCTGCTGACAATCCTCGGAGTCATTCTCATCGTCGCCGGTGTCCTCGGGGTGCTGCGCGGGCAGCTCCTCTGGGGCATCATCGCCATCGTCGTCGGGCTCTTCGTGGCTCCCGGCTACTTCTACGGCTTCTAGCGGGTTGCCCCTCCTCCCCACAGCAGGACGGCACGACCACGAAGAACGAAGCACGAACAGCAACGATCGCGGGCCGGGCGTCCGACCGGGGACACCCGGCGGGCGCCCGGCTGGTCGTGTACCAGGG
>NZ_LEKI01000287.1:0-3430 GCF_001029525.1 Nocardiopsis sp. RV163
GGAGCCCACGCAGCGGCTCACGAGTTGGTACCGCCTGGATGATGTGCGCGACACGCCCATCGCAGACCCGGAGCCCGGCCCGGCCGGGACGGGTGGCGGATTTTCGGTGCTGGATGAACTGGGGATAGGGCCCGACGAGATCGAGGAGCAGATCTCGGCTCGGATGCCCACGGCGGAGGAGGAGCAAGCGCTCCACATACCGGTGGGAGAGCCGGTTTTCGATCTCCGCCGTACCGCTTTCACTTCGGCAGGGCAACCTGTCGAGTACGCGCGAGGAACCTACCGCGCAGGCCACTTCAGCTGGAGTTATCGCTTCAAGGTGCCGGACTAACAAGGGGGAGAAGATGATCGAAAGAACGGCCAGCAACCGCCTGACCGCACGTGACCAGCGCGGTTTCTACGGAGACCTGGAAGACGCTGGCCTTCGTCCCGACGTCGAGACGAAGATCCGGAGGGCCGAGATCAACGGGCCCCTCGCTGAGCGCTTGGGCATCCCGCAGGGCACCGAAACCGTAGTGCGGTCACGGCGTATGAAGGGAGACGGCCAGCTGCTCCAAACCGCGGTGACGTATCTGCACCCGGATCTCGTAGCTCAGGTTCCGCAGCTTGGCGAACTGGACACAGGCTCCGGCGGGATGTACGCGCGCATGGAGGAGGCTGGGCACAAGCTGCGCCAGCAGGACCGTGTCTCGGCGCGAGTTCCGGACGCGGACTTCCAGGAGACGTTCGGGATCGCTGGCGACGTCGCCGTGGTGGTGATCGACCGGATCACGCGGGGCACGGACGACCAGGTCCTGGAGATCACCGAGATCGCGGCGCCAGCGGACCGACAGGTCTTCGTCTACGACCTGTAGAAACGCATGAGGCCCGGACGGAATCCCGTCCGGGCCTTCTTCAGCATCGCTGTGTGACTGAAGCGACACGCGAGCGTCATGACCTCTAAGGTCAAAGAACCGCCCCAAAGCAAAAGGCGGGGCCCGGTTGCCGCCGGAATCCCCGCCTCCGTAGAACGAGCTGGTCGATGCTGCGACCAGGTGCTCACCTCTACACGCTGTCTCTATCGTACCCACTCGGTGCGGTAGAGCTACATGTGAGCGCCCAATCGCGGTGTCGGTCTAGGAAGAGACCGACGTGACACCCCACCCACCCCGAGCGGCGGGGGGGGCCGACGCGACCAACGAGGTCATCGTCGGCCCTACCGGACGCCCGCTTCGCATCCCCTACTTCGACATGCCCACCTGGATGGCCTACCTGCCCAAGCAGGACGCCACGGACGCCAAGGCCGTGGGCTTCGCCGCCTGGCTGTGGACCTTCGTCAACAGCCAGACCCAGGACTTCGCCTTCGAGGTCGATGTCGCAGCGATCATGAAGCGCTGGGGCCTGTCCCGCAGCACCGTCACCTCCGCGCCCCGCAAGCGGTCCAAGGGCGGCCTCGTGGAGCGCCTGGCGGCCATGGGCATCCTGGAGATCGAACGCCGGGTGACCAAGACCAAGGACTGCGCCGGGTGCGGCACCCCGCAGGCCTACGCCTGCCCGACCTCGTGCACCGAGACCAAGGGCCGGGTCCGCGCCGCCCCGCGGTACACCATGGCGCCCACCCCGCCGCTGGGCTTCCTGCACCCGCACCCGATCGACGTGGGAGAAGCCACCTACCCCGACCGTATCGACGTGCGCCTGCACGAGGAAGGCCCCTACAGCCGCCTGGAAGCGATTGAACGACGCAGGTCCTGGCCCTACATCAGCGCGATGACCTGGGTGGCCTACCACCCCCAGGTCACCCTGATCGACCTGGCCGTCTACGTGGTGCTGTGCAGCCGCATCTCCACCAACGAGGGCCGGTGGGCCACACAGGTGATGCGGTCCACCATCGGCGGCATCCTCGGCATCGAGGACAACACCGTGGGCGAGTCCACCGCGCGCCTGGAGCACCTGGGCGCCATCGGCAAGGCCGGGCTCAACCACCGCGGCGAACACCGGCGCGGCGGCGGCGGGGCGACCCGCTACGTGGTCCTCGAACACCCCGGCGCAGGGCTGCTGCACCCGCTGCCGCTGCACGCGGGCGAGTGGCGCGACCCGGAACAGATCACCGCCCGCATCGACGCCGTGCTGGCCCACCGGGCCCACCCTCAACGCCCTGCGCACAAACCCTCTGACCTGCCAATTGTGGATAACCCCGGTTGTCCACAGGGGGGTATGTGCGCACGGCAGCGAGGGTTTGTGCGCGGGGCAGCGAGGGTTTGTGCGCTGTGTGGCGACAGAACTAACAACCCCACTAACAACCCCACTAACCACCCTCCGTCCGTAGGTGGTCAACCACAGGAGCAGTCCCCTGCCCCTGGCGGGGTGGACCAGGCCCTCACGGACGGAGACGGGAGTCCTCGGGCAGAAGAGCGTCACGAAGCGCCTGCGGCGGCTTCGGACGCTTCGCAGGACCCGCTGTGGCCGCTGGTGGACAAGTGCGTGCCCCGGCTGATGTGCCGCCAGGGGCGTGCCGACCAGGAGGCGCTGATCGGACGGCTGCGCAACCTGCGCGAGCGCGGCTACACCGACGAGGCCTTGGAGCTGGTCTTCGACGGGATCAGTCCGGAGCGGGTGCTCAACCCCTGGGCCGTGGCCAGCGACCGGATGCGCTCGGTCGAGCGCCTGGAGGAGCACCTGGCCCTGGTCCACAAGCGGAAGGCGGATGCGGCCGCCGCGAAGCGGCTCGCTGCCAACCCGGGTCGGTGCCCGGTGCACGGCACCGCCTACGTGCCGGAGTGGTCCACCCCGGAAGTCCCGTACTGCCTGGTGTGCGAGCGGGAGAAGTCCGAGGAAGCCCGGGACCTGTCCGCCGCTGCTGCGCAGGGCCAAGGTCCCACAGGGCCGCAGGAGACGGAAGACCACGTCGCGGAGGACCCGGAGTCCAAGGAGACCGGTCAGGCCCTCGAAGACGCCAGGAACGACGCACAGGCCCGCCACCGAGAGGAGACCCGCAACCGCACCTCCGAAGGCCCCAGCGAAGCTCTGGCGGCCGTAGACGGTGCTCTGGAAGATCCTGGGCCGCAGTGGAGCGTGCCGTACTGCGGTCGCTGCCAGCAGGACGGCCGCTACAAGTACCAGCCCCGCGATGTCGGCGGCGTTATTGAGTTGGTGCGCGTGGACTGCTCAACCTGTCATCGCTGATTCTGGGCGTGGGTCTGGGGCCTGAAGAACGCCCAGGTTTACAGTGTAAAGGTGGGGGGCGTGGTTCCCGCTGCTGCCTTCGCCCAGGTCAGCGTTCCGGGCGGGGTTCCGGCGCGCACAGGCCTTGGTCCCGCGCGTCCTGTTCGCGCCGGGTTCCCGTCCGGGTGGGCGGGGTCCAGGGGGCGGCGAGCCCCCTGGTACCACCAGGCGCTCACCACCGGCCCGACCTACCGGCCGTAGCCGGGACCGCCTCGACGAGGGGCGGGTG
>NZ_LEKI01000288.1:0-3425 GCF_001029525.1 Nocardiopsis sp. RV163
GGCGGTGGGTGGTGGTCCGCAACGGTCATGGTGGGCTCCTCCAGCGCACATTCTGGGCCAACGCTTCGCTCAGGGCACGTGCGGTCCCCGAGGGGCTCGGTACGTGGACTCCGGGCGATGGCCGGGGTCGGTACCGCCATGCGAACCCGGCCATCGTCGGGCCCGGGAAAGGTGGCGCTCGGGTCGCGCGGACACACACGGCCCCGTATTCGGACGGTCAGGGCGTGTGCTCCGGCTCCGCTGAGGGGGCCTCGGCCCGGTACCGCTGTCCGCGGTGCCCGGTCAGGCGGCGGCGCGCACGGCCTCCGCGAAGCGGGCGGCGAGCCCCGGGTGCCCGGCCCAGTGGACGTGCAGGTAGGAGGCGTGCAGCGTCGGCGAGGCGAAGCCCTCCGGCGCTCCCTCGATCTCCCACGCCGGACGGTCGCCGCAGGCGCCGGGGGCCGTCGCGGTGCGGTGGAACTCGTGCCCGGTGACCCGCTCTCCGGCCCGGGTCAGCAGGGTGTCCCCCGGTGAGACCGCCTCGGGGTAGCGCAGGGTGAGCCGCCCCGTCATCCGGGCGCGCGCGGGGACGGCCCCGGCCATGGGTTCGCCGTCGAGCGACTCGGCCAGGTAGAGCAGACCCGCGCACTCGGCGACGGTCGGCACCCCGTCCCGCACCGCCTCGCGCAACTGGGCCAGCAGGCCGCGGTTGGCGGCGAGCTCACCGGCGTAGACCTCGGGGAAGCCGCCGCCGAGGTAGACGCCCCCGGTGCCCGGTGGCAGCGCGGTGTCACTCAGCGGATCGAAGGCGACGATCTCGCACCCGGCGGCGGCGAGCAGTTCCTCGGTCTCGGCGTAGCGGAAGGTGAAGGCCCGGCCGCCCGCCACCGCGACCACCGGCCGCCGGGGCACGGGGGGCGCGTGGGGCCCGGGGTCCGTGTGGGCTGCGTGACGCTCACAAGGATCACCAGGGGTACGAGCCGTGTGGGGCTCATGGCCTGTGTGCGCGGCGTGGGACTCCTTTCGCGCCCGCAGTTGGCCTCCGAGCGGGGTACCGGGAGCTGACTTCTCACGTGCCGGGCCCTCGGGCTGGGGCCCCGGAACGGGTGTTCCCAGCGCCCGTGCCGGATCCCAGGGCCGGGCGTCCAGCGCGGGCGCGGAGCGGGCCACCGCGAGCAGCGCGTCCAGGTCCACCTGGCGCGCGACGTGCTCCCCGAGCCGTTCGACCACGCGCGCCGACTCCGCCCGCTCCGACGCGGGGACCAGCCCCAGGTGCCGGGACGGGCTGGCGAGCCGCTCGTCGCGGTGGACCACGCCCAGGACCGGCAGATGCGTGGCCCGGATGATCTCGGCGACGTTGCGCGCCGAACCCGCCTGGTTGAGGATCACCCCGACCACCTCGACCGCCGGGTCGTAGGCGGCCATCCCCGCCACCAGCGCGCCCACCGAACGCGACATCCGCGACACGTCCACCACCAGCACCACCGGTGTCCGCGTCAGGGCCGCGACGTGCGCGGACGAGGCGAACCCGTCCGTGCCCAGCCGCCCGTCGTGCAGGCCCATCACGCCCTCGATGACGGCGACGTCCGCGCCGCGCGCCCCGTGCAGCAGCAGCGGCGCCACCCGCTCCACGCCGACCAGGTGCGGGTCCAGGTTGCGGCCCGGACGCCCGGTGGCCAGGGCGTGGTAGCCGGGATCGATGTAGTCGGGGCCCACCTTGTGCCCGCTCACCGCGTACCCGGCGTCGCGCAGCGCCGCCATCAGCCCGGTCGCGACCGTGGTCTTGCCCTGCCCGGTCATGGGCGCGGCGATCATCAGCCGGGGCAGCGCCGTCGGCCGTGCACGCGGTGTCGGCCGGAGCAGCCCCGTCGGCCGGGCCGACGGCATCGGTCCGGCACCCGCTTCTCCGGTTCCCGCGTACTCCTCGGCGGCCTCCGCGGGCCCTGCCGTCCGCCTTCGCGAACCCTCCGAGGCGCCCCGGGAGGTCACCACTCGATGCCCCGCTGTCCCTTGCGCCCGGCGTCCATGGGGTGCTTGACCTTGGTCATCTCGGTGACCAGGTCGGCGGCCTCCAGCAGCCGCGGGTCGGCGCGGCGGCCGGTGATCACCACGTGCTGGCGGCCGGGGCGGTCCCGCAGCGCGGCCAGGACGTCCTCGACGTCGACCCAGCCCCAGTTGAGCGGGTAGGTGAACTCGTCCAGGATGAGCAGGTCGTGCGTCTGGTCGGCGAGCCTTCGCCTGATCTCCGCCCAGCCCTCGGCGGCGTACGCCGCGTGGTCCTCGGCGTCGCCCTTGCGGCGGCTCCACGACCAGCCCGAACCCATCTTGTGCCACTCGACCGGGCCGCCCTCGCCGGTCTGCTCGTGCAGCTCGCCCAGGCGTTCCAGCACGGTCTGCTCGCCGATGCGCCACTTCGCCGACTTGACGAACTGGAACACCCCGATTCGCCATCCCTGGTTCCAGCCGCGCAGCGCGAGGCCGAACGCGGCGGTCGACTTGCCCTTGCCGTCACCGGTGTGCACGGCGAACAGGGGCTGGTTGCGGCGCTGGCGCGTGGTGAGCCCGTCGTCGGGCACGACGAGCGGCTGTCCCTTGGGCATCAGGCGGCCCTCTCTCGTACGGCGGTGCCCAGCGCGTCGGCGCTGACCTGGTTGACGGGCATGTGGTCGGCGCCCAGACGGGCGGCCAGGGCGGCGGCCAGGCCCAGGCGCAGCGGTCCGGACTCGCCGTCCACCACGACGGTGGTCACGCCCAGTCCGGCGACGTGGTCGGCGGCGGCCATCGCGCGGCCCACCGCCCCCTTGCCGCCGGTGGCCCGGCCGTCGGTGACCACGACCAGGAGCGGGCGCAGCCTCGGGTCCCGCAGCCGCTCGCGGCGCAGGACGCGGGCCGCCTCCTCCAGGCCCTCGGCCAGCGGGGTCCGCCCCCCGGCGGGCAGGTCGTCGAGGCGGGCGGCGGCCACGTCCACCGACCGGGTCGGCGGCAGGGCGAGTTCTGCCTCGCGCCCCCGGAAGGTGACCAGGCCGACCTTGTCGCGGCGCCGGTAGGCGTCCAGGAGCAGGGACAGGATCGCGGTCTTGACCTCGGTCATGCGCCTGCGCGCCGCCATGGAGCCGGAGGCGTCCACGCAGAACAGCACCAGGTTGGTCTCCTGCCCCTCGCGGACCGCGACGCGCAGGTCGCGGGGGCGCAGCCGCAGTCGGCCGCCCTCCTGGGGCCGCAGCGCGGCGGCCCGCACGGTCTCCACCAGGTGGACCGCGCTGCCCGCACCCCGGCCGGGCTCGGCGGCGCCGATCCGGCGGCCCCGCGTGCCCACGGCCCGGCTGCGCCTGCCGTCGGCGCCTTCGCCGGAGCCCCGCACGGTGAGCAGCCGGGTCCGGTAGGGGGCGGCGGCTCCGGCGGTGGTCGGGGAGGCGCCGGAGCCGCCGCCCCCTACCGGACCCGGC
>NZ_LEKI01000028.1:0-45035 GCF_001029525.1 Nocardiopsis sp. RV163
TCCTGCGGGTGCTCGTCGATGAGCACCCGCAGGACGTCGCTCTTGCGCGCGGTCTCCTCGGGCGAGCCCCACTCGACGCGGGCGTCCTCGGCGAGTTCGATCGCGATCGCCTCGGGGTCGGTGGCGTCGATGAGGCGGATCCGGGAGAGGAGGGGGCCCGGTGCCCGTTCGACGATGTCCGCGGCGGCGGCGACGGCCCCGTTGCCCTCGACCTCCCCGGTCACGCGGACGAGCGGGTAGGCGTCGGGCGGACTCGGCGCGTCCTCGATGCGCACACCGTCGGCGTCGATCAGCCGGTAGTCCTCCCCCGCCCGGACGGCCAGCAGCGGTTGGCGTTCGACCACCTCGACCTCCAGGGTGGCGGGCCAGCCGCGGGTGACCGTGGCCGACTCCACCAGCGGCAGCGCCTCCGCGCGCTTTTCGCTCCGGTCCAGGTCGACCCTGACCAGGGGCGTCCCGGTGGGAACGCCCAGGGCCGCGACCACCTCCTCGGAGGGGGTCCGCTCCAGGCCGGTGACCGCGACGTCGCGCACCACGAGAAGGCGGGAACCGAGCAGCAGCCAGGCGACCACGCAGACCAGGGCGACCACCAGCAGCGCCACGAAGGCGAACTTCCAGGGGTCGGACCGCTTGCGCGGAACCGCGCGCCCAGTCACCTCCCCCTGCTCAGCGACCACCTGCGCCCCTTCCATGTGTCTGCGCGACCGCTTGCCCACCGCTGGCCGTTACGGCCTCAGCCCCCTGTGCCGTCGGCCCTCCGGGCGAGCGCCTCGACGATGCGCGGACCCAGCTCGGTTACGTCGCCCGCGCCCATGGTGAGCACGATGTCACCGGGACCGGCCAGCTCGGCCACCCGGAGCACGGCGTCGTCGCGGCCGGGCACGTACCACACGCGGTCGTGCGCGACACGGGAGGTGATCAGCTCCGCGGTGACCCCGGGCTCGGGGTCCTCTCGGGCGGCGTAGACCTCGGTGACCACGACCTCGTCGGCCAGGCCCAGCGCGGCGGCGAACTCCTCGGCGAAGATGCGGGTGCGGCTGTACAGGTGCGGCTGGAACAAGGCGAGGACCCTGCCCCCGGCGTGCTCCCGGCCGTCCTCGCGCGCCTCCTCGGCCAGGGACTCCAGGGCCGCACGGGTCGCGCGCAGGTCGGCCTCGATCTCGGTGGGGTGGTGGGCGTAGCTGTCGTAGACGGCCACTCCCCCGGCCTCGCCCTTGGGCTCGAAGCGGCGCGCGGCCCCGGCGAAGTCGGCGATGCCCTCGACCGCCACCTCAAGGTCGTGGCCCAGCTCGTCGGCGACCGCGACGGCCGCGGCCGCGTTGAGCACGTTGTGGCGGCCCGGCACGGCGAGCTGGCCGTCCACGGGATCACCGTCCGCGGTGCGGATGGTGAACTCGGTGGTGAAGCCGCGGGCGCGCACCCGGGTGACGCGGTAGTCGGCGTCCCCGGCCTCGCCGTAGGTGATCACCCGCTTGCCGCGTTCGCGGGCCAGCTCGGCCACCCGGCGGGCGCCGGGGTCGTCCACGCCCACGACGAGCGTGCGCTCGACCCGGTCGACGAACGAGGCGAAGTTGGCGTGGATCTCCTCGATGCCGCTGTAGTTGTCCAGGTGGTCGGCCTCGACGTTGGTGACCACGGCGATCTTGGGTGAGAGCATGAGGAAGGAGCCGTCGCTCTCGTCGGCCTCCACCGCGATGACCCCGCCGATGCCGGCGTCGGCGCCCAGCCCGGTGGTGACCAGCTTGCCGCCGATGACGTAGCCGGGGTCGGCGCCCACGTGCTGGAGCACCACCGCGACCATGGACGTGGTGGTGGTCTTTCCGTGGGTGCCCGAGACGGCGACGCCCTCGCGGCCCAGCAGCAGTGCGCCCAGGGCCGCGGCCCGGGGCAGCACCCGCAGGCCGCGGCGGCGGGCCTCGACCAGTTCGGGGTTGTCCTCGCGGATGGCGGAGGAGACCACCAGGGTCTCCGCCGTGCCGAGGTTGTCGGCCTCGTGCCCCACGTGGACGTCGGCGCCCATCTGCTCCAGTTCGCGCAGGGCGTCGCTGTCGCGGGCGTCGCTGCCCGAGACCTCGACCCCCGACTGGAGCAGCACGCGGGCGATGCCGGACATACCCGCTCCGCCGAGGCCGATGAAGTGGGTACGGCCCAGCTTGTCCACGGGCACCGGCTCGGTCGGCCGCACCAGGCTCATCGGGTGTCCTTCCCGTCGTCGTAGAAGGCCTCGTCGCCGTCGTCCTCGGACACCGGCATGTCGGGCGTGGGTCTGTCGCCGCGGGCGATGGCCGTGACCTCGCGGGCCAGCTCCATGTCGGCGTCGCGGCGGCCCATCCGGGCGGCGGCCTCGGACATGGCCACGACCCGGTCGGTGTCGGTGAGCAGAGGGATGAGCTGCCGGGTGATCCACTCGACGGAGACGTCGGCGTTCTTGACCATCATCCCGCCGCCCGCCTGGACGATGGGCTCGGCGTTGAGGGCCTGCTCGCCGTTGCCGATGGCCAGCGGCACGAACGCGCCGGGCAGGCCGACGGCGGTCAGCTCGGCGCAGGTCATCGCCCCGGAGCGGCACATGGCCACGTCGGCCGCGGCGTAGGCCATGTCCATGCGGTCCACGTAGGGGACGGCGACGTAGGGGATGCCCATCTGGGTGAGGTCCTGGGGCTCGTCGGCGTTCTTGGGGCCGACCACGTGCAGCACCTGGACGCCGCTGTCGCGGAAGGCGTCGCGGGCGGCGTAGGCGGTCTCGTTGATGCGCTGGGCGCCCTGGGAGCCGCCGAAGATCAGCAGGGTGGGCAGGTCGTGGCGCAGGCCGAAGTAGGTGCGGGCCTTGTCGCCCATGGCCAGCCGGTCGAGCGAGGTGATCTGCTCGCGCAGCGGGATGCCCACGAAGCGGCCGTTGCGGATCTGGGTGTGGGGGTGGCCGGTGAACACGTGCGGGGTCAGGCGCGCGCCCAGCCGGTTGGCCAGCCCCGGCAGGGGGTTGGCCTCGTGGACGACGATGGGGATGCGCCTGCGGCGGGCGGCCAGGTAGCCGGGCGTGGCCACGTAGCCGCCGAAGCCGACGAGGACGTCGGCCTGGAGCCGGTCAAGCTGCTCGCCGGCCGCGCTGAGGGCGCCAGCGAGCTTGCCGGGCACGCTGAGCAGTTGCGGGGTGAGCCTGCGCGGCAGGGGTACGGCCGGGATGATGCCCAGCTCGTAGCCGCGCATGGGCACCAGGCGGGTCTCCAGACCCCGCTCGGTGCCCAGGCAGAGGATCTCCGTGCCGGGGTCCATACGCCGCAGCGCGTCCGCAAGGGAGAGTGCGGGCTCGATATGCCCGGCCGTGCCGCCTCCGGCTAGGGCTACCCTCATCGTCGCCGATTCCTCCTTGGCCGGTCACCCGCCGGGACCGGTCCGCTCCTGTGCTTGGCCGTTGTCCTGCCACCGCGGGCGCCCGCCGTGCGCGGGCCGCGTGCCGTGGTGGTTCGCCCGGACGCCGCCGCGCCTCCGAGGTTGTTCACCGAGGCGGCGATGTTGTCCAGGCCCAGCCAGCTTAGAGCCCTTTGCACCCGGCTGGGACCCCGGGCCTCCAGCACCTTGCGCGCCTCCGGCTCGGTCTTGGCCAGTGCCAGGAGCACGCCCAGGGCCGCCATCGTGGTGACCAGAGACGAGCCCCCGTAGGAGACCAGGGGCAGCGGGACGCCGGTGACGGGCAGCAGCCCGATGACGGCGCCCATGTTGATCATGGCCTGGCCCATGATCCAGGCGACGATGGCGAAGGAGGCCAGGCGCGGGAAGGGCTCCTTGACGCGGTAGGCCACGCGCATCCCGGCGTAGCCGAGCATGCCGAAGAGGACGAGCATGAGCAGGGTGCCGATGAGGCCGAACTCCTCGCCGATGATGGCGAAGACGAAGTCGGACTCGGCGAAGGGCAGGAAGCCCCACTTCTCGCGGCTCTCGCCGATGCCGACGCCGAGGATCCCGCCGGTGCCCAGGGCGTAGAGGCTGTGCAGCGACTGCATGCCGGAGCCCATCGGGTCGGCCTCGGGGTCCAGGAAGGAGGTGACGCGCGCCATGCGGTAGGGCTCGACGGCGATGGCGATGGCGGCCAGTCCCAGGACCAGGCCGAACATGGCCCCGAACAGCCTGCCGGGCGCGCCGACCACCCACAGCAGCCCCAGGAAGGTGACCAGGAACACCAGGCCCGTGGACAGGTTGGAGCCCATCAGGACCAGCAGGACCAGCAGGCCGCATCCGGGCAGCAGCGGGATGAGCAGGTGCCGCCACTCGGTGAGCTCGCGCAGCTCCTCCTTGCGGGCCAGGATGTTGGCGCCCCACAGGGCGAAGGCGAGCTTGGCCGGTTCGGAGGGCTGGATGATCAGCCCGCCCAGGTCCAGCCAGCGGGTGGCGCCGTTGACCTCCACCCCCTGGAAGACGGTGAGCAGCAGCAGCGCCGCCGAGACGATCATCGCCGGGTAGCCGATCAGGCGGAAGATCCGCTGGGGCAGATGGGAGGCCAGGAACATCAGCGGCAGGCCCAGGGCGGCCGAGACCATCTGCCGCTGGAACATGGAGAAGGCCGAGCCGGTCTCGTCGATGGAGTTGACCATCGTGGAGGACAGCACCATCATCAGGCCCAGCGCGATGAGCAGGACCGAGGTGCTCAGGATCAGGTAGTACGAGGTGAGCGGCCGGTCCAGCAGGCGGACCCACTCACGCCACAGTGCGCGTTCACGTCCGCCCGCCGCCGCACGCGCCTTGGACCGGGTCGCCCCGGGAACCGCCGTCGTCGCCGCCATCCACACCCTCCGCACCAAATTCGCGCCTCAATACTGGCGTACCGGCGGGTGCGGGGCCGTGGACATTTCGCGCGTGTTGGCCATCTTTGGCGGCCCGGGGCGTGGCGGAGGGCACAGTGGGCGCCGCCCGCGCGCTTTCTGTCACGCACGGGCGGCGGAGCGCCACTCAGGGCAAGCGGAGTACGGCCTCGGCGAAGAGGCGGCCCCGTTCGTAGTAGTCGGTGAACATGTCCATGGAGGCCGCTGCGGGCGCCAGCAGGACGGTGTCGCCCTCCCGCGCCAGGGAGGCGGCGGCCTCGACGACCGCGTCCATGACGGTGCCGCCCCCCTCGGCGGCGCCCTCGACCTCCACCACCGGCACACCGGGGGCGTGCTCGGCCAGGGCCTCGCGCAGCCGGGCCCGGTCGGCTCCGATGAGCACGGCCGCGCGCAGCCGGTCGGCGGCCATCGCGGCCAGGTCGTCGACCTCGGCGCCCTTGAGCAGGCCGCCCGCGATCCAGACCACGGACGGGTAGGAGCCCAGGGACGCGGCGGCGGCGTGCGGGTTGGTGGCCTTGGAGTCGTCCACGTAGTCCACACCCCCCGCGGCGGCCACGAAGGCGATGCGGTGCGGCTCGGGTTCGAAGGCGGCCAGTCCCGCCCGGACCGAACCGGGGTACACGCCCACCGAACGGGCCAGGGCGGCGGCGGCCAGGGCGTTGGCGACGTTGTGCGGTGCGGCCGGGCGCACGTCGGAGAGCGTGGCCAACTCCTCGGCGCTGCTGTGCGGATCCTCGACGAAGGCCCGGTCCACGAGCAGGTCCTCGACCACGCCGACCTCGCCCGCGCGGGGCGTGTCCAGGCGGAAGCCGACCAGCGGCGTGTGCGGATCGCCGTCCTCCTCGGCCAGGCGCGCCGACCAGGCGTCGGCGGTGTTGACCACGCGCAGGGTGCCCCGCGCGTAGATCCGGCCCTTGGCCCGGGCGTAGGGGTCCAGGCCGCCGTGCCAGTCCAGGTGGTCGGGGGCGACGTTGAGGACGGTCGCTGCGTGCGGGCGCAGGCTGGAGGACCAGTGGAGCTGGAAGCTGGACAGCTCCACCGCCAGGACCTCGCGGAAGCGGCCCTCGGCGTCGGGCTGGACCGCCTCCACGACCGGGGTGCCGACGTTGCCGACGGCGAGCGCGTCGCGCCCGTCCGCGCGCAGCATCGCCTCCAGCATGCGCACGGTGGTGGTCTTGCCGTTGGTGCCGGTGACGGCCAGCCACACCTGGTCGGCGGGCTTGAGCCGCCAGGCGAGTTCGACGTCACCGATGACCTCGATGCCGGCCTCGGCGGCCCGGACCAGCAGCGGGGAGTCGGGGCGCCAGCCGGGCGAGGTGACGACCAGGTCGCAGTCCGCGGGCAGCGGTGTGTCGCCGAGGACGACCTCGGCGCCCTCGGCCCGGAGCCGGTCGGCCACCGGGCGGACGGTGTCGTCGTCGCGGCCGTCGACGACGGTCACGCGGGCCCCGCGGGCCAGGAGCACCCTGGCCACGGGGGGCCCGGACACGCCCAGGCCCGCGACGCAGACCCGGCGTCCCCTGAGGTGCGCGCCCTCCGGCGCGCTGCCGGACGGTGTTCGGGAAGCGTGGTGCGCCATGCCTACCTCGGCATCCATTCCAGGTAGAAGAGCCCGATGGCGGTCGCCACGAACAGGCCCTGGATGATCCAGAAGCGGATCACGATGGTGGGTTCGGCCCAGCCCTTGAGTTCGAAGTGGTGCTGGAGGGGCGCCATGCGCAGCACGCGTTTGCCGGTGAGGCGGAACGAGGTGATCTGGACCATCACCGACAGGGTGATGATGACGAACAGGCCGCCGATGAGCAGCAGCAGGAGCTGCGTGCGGGTGGTGATGGCCAGGCCCACGATCAGACCGCCCAGGGCCAGGGAGCCGGTGTCGCCCATGAAGATCTTGGCGGGCGGGGCGTTGAACCACAGGAAGGCGATGCAGGAGCCGAGCACGGAGGCGGCCACCACGGCCAGGTCCAGGGGGTCGCGGACCGTGTAGCAGCTGTCCGAGAGGTAGGACACGCAGGACTGGCGAAGCTGCCAGTTGCCGATGATGACGTAGGCGACCAGGGACAGGATCGTCGCGCCGGTGGCCAGGCCGTCGAGGCCGTCGGTCAGGTTCACCGCGTTGGAGAAGCCGACGATGAGGAAGAGGGCCCACAGGACGAACAGGCCGATCATCAGCGGGGGGCCGAAGTCGCGGAGGAAGGAGATGCTGGGGGCGGCGGGGGTGTAGCCGTAGCCGTTGGGGAAGAGGGTGACGCCGTAGGCGAAGCCCACGCCGACGATGGCCTGGCCGACCATCTTCGCGCCGCTGCGCAGACCCAGGCTGCGGCGCTTGTAGATCTTGATGAAGTCGTCGAGGAAGCCGACGCAGCCCATCCCCACGAAGAGGAACATAACCAGCAGGCCCGACGCGGTGGGCCCGCTGGCACTGGGCTGGACTATCAGGAGCACCACATGGGAGCCGAAGTAGCCCACGACGGCGCCGAGGATGATGACGACGCCACCCATGGTGGGCGTGCCCTGTTTGGTCTTGTGGCCCTCGGGGCCGTCGTCGCGGACCTCCTGGCCGAACTTGAACCGGTACAGGAGCTTGATCAGCGGGGGCATGAGCCCCATGGAGACGACGAGCGCCAGGGCCGCCGCCAGAGTGATGCCGATCACCGGGCGTCACCCTCCGTGATGAGGTCGATAACCCTTTCGAGCCCTGCCACGCGTGATCCCTTCACAATGACGACGTCTCCTGTGCGCATCCGCGCGCGCACGGCCGCGGCGGCCTCGCCAACGTCCGCCACGCGGACGCACTCGCCCTGCCACAGTCCCTGCCTCGCGGCGCCCTCTGCGCCGACGGCGATGCCCTCGGCCGCCCCACCGACCACGACCAGGTGGGTCACCCCCGTGCGGGCGGCGAGCTCACCGATCCTCTCGTGCTCGACCCCGCCGTCCCCGCCGAGCTCGGCCATGTGGGCCAGGACGGCGATGGAGCGGCGGTCCCGGGCGAGGGCGCCCAGGGTGGTCAGCGCCGCCCGCATGGACTCGGGGTTGGCGTTGTAGGCGTCGTTGACGAGGGTGGCGCCGGCGTGCTCGGTGACCTCCATGCGCCACCGGCTGACCGGTGTCGCGGCGCCGAGCGCCTCGGCGATCTCGTCCGCGCCCATGCCCAGTTCGTCGGCGACCGCGGCGGCGGCCAGCGCGTTGTGGACCTGGTGGGCGCCGACGAGGGCCAGTTCCACCCGGGCGGTGCGCCCGGCCAGGTGGAGGGTGAAGGAGGGGGCGCCCGTCTCGCGCAGGACCACGTCCGTGGCGCGCACGGTGGCGTCCTCCCCCAGTCCGTAGGTGACCACGCGCGCACGGGTGCGCGCGGCCATGGCGTTCACGCGCGGGTCGTCGGCGTTGAGGACGGCGACCCCTCCCGCGCCCCTGGCCCCGGCTCCCGGCGGGAGCGCCTCGACCAGCTCGCCCTTGGCCTTGGCGATGGCGTCGCGGTCGCCGAACTCCCCCATGTGGGCGCTGCCGACGTTGAGGACCACGCCGATCCGGGGAGGAGCCACACCGCACAGGTGGGCGATGTGCCCGATACCGCGGGCGGCGGCCTCCAGGACCAGGTAGCGGGTGCCGGTGTCGGCGCGCAGCACGGTGAGGGGGTGGCCGATCTCGTTGTTGAACGAGCCCGCCGGGGCGACGGTCGGGCCCATGCGGGCCACGACCTGCGCGATGAGGTCCTTGGTCGTGGTCTTGCCGGAGGATCCGGTGACCGCGACGACCTCGGCGCGCTCCGCTCCGCGGCGGGGATCGCTGAGTTCTCGCGCCACGTGCCGGGCCAGCCGCGTCAGGGCGGCGACGACTCCCTCGTCGCCGCCCCGCGCCAGCAGGTGGGGGGCGGCGACGGGCCGGGAGACCAGGGCCGCCGCCGCTCCCTCCGCGACCGCGGAGGCGGCGAAGTCGTGTCCGTCCACGCGTTCGCCGCCCAAGGCGACGAAGAGCGCGCCGGGCACTGCCTGCCGCGAATCGATGACGACGGGGCCGTCGACGACGGCTTCGGGGCGCGCTGATCCGCCGATGGCGGTTTGGGTGATCTCAGCGATCCGATCGAGCGTGAGCGCGATCAAATCCACTCCTCATGTCAGGCCCGGTCCACGACGCCACAGGGGCGGCTGGCCACCCGGCCGGAGTCTCAGGTCAGGGGATGGCACCGCGGATGCCGCGCGTTGCCGCGCCGGGCCTCACCACGGTGTCGGCATGGGCCGCGTCGTGGTCGCCGCCGGGGGCGTCACGTGTCGGGCTGCGATTGCCGGACCTACCTTAGAACATCTTCGGGCGTCCGGAATCCCGCCGGGCCCCCACTAGTGGCAATATGCGCCACTTCGTGACCGTCGGCCCGCACCTGCCCGGAAGCGCTCGCGGGCCCTCCGGCGCGGACGCGCGGGGGGCGCGGGCCGTGCCCGCGCCCCCTCGTCCGGAGGTTTCGCAGTCCGGGAGTGTCGGGGTGTCAGCCCTGGTCAGGAACCCGGTGAATGTCCTGGAGGGCGACGCCCAGCCGCTCTCGGGCGCTCATGCCGAGGTGGTCCTCGATAGCCGCGCGCAGCACCTCGCGGTCGTCGAAGGGCAGCACCTCGCCCTTGACGTACTGGCCGGTCTCGTGCCCCTTCCCGGCGACAACCACCACATCGCCCGGGCGGGCGCGCTCGACGGCCAGACGGATGGCCTCGGCCCGGTCGAACTCCACCGTGACCCGGGCGCGGTGATCCTCGGGGACCTTGGCGACCCCTTCGAGCATCGACGCGGCGATGCTCACGGGGTCCTCGGTGCGCG
This sequence comes from Nocardiopsis sp. RV163, assembly GCF_001029525.1. Classification (NCBI taxonomy): domain Bacteria; kingdom Bacillati; phylum Actinomycetota; class Actinomycetes; order Streptosporangiales; family Nocardiopsidaceae; genus Nocardiopsis; species Nocardiopsis sp. RV163. Next base: position 9,621 of record NZ_LEKI01000028.1, read on the forward strand.
GGTTGTCGTTGGTGATGACCAACTGGTCGGCCAGGCGCGCGGCGGCCTCGCCCATGAGCGGGCGTTTGGCGCGGTCGCGGTCGCCCCCGCAGCCGACCACCATGGTCAGCCCGCCCTCGGTGGTGGCGCGCAGGGAGGTCAGGACCGCCTCGATGGCGCCGGGCTTGTGCGAGTAGTCCACGAGCGCGGTGAAGTCCTGGAAGGCGTGGGGCACGGCGTTGGCCACGACCGGCTCCATGCGGCCGGGCACGCCCGGGGCGGCGGCCACACCGGCGATCGCGGTCTCCAGCGGCAGCCCGGCCTCGACCAGTCCGACGATGGCTGCCATCGCGTTGGAGACGTTGAAGGGGCCGGGCAGGGCGACGGAGGCGTTGGCCTCCATGCCGCCGGGGCCCACGATGCGAAAGGCGCTCCCCATGGCGCCCAGACGCACGTCCACGGCCCGCCAGTCGGCCTCCATGGCGGTGGCGGGGTCGGCGTCGCTGTAGCCGTCCACGGCGAAGGTGGTGACGGGGACGCGGCCGTCGGCCTCCACCATGTCCACGAGCGCGCGGCCGAAGCGGTCGTCGGCGTTGACCACCGCGATGTCGCAGTACTCGGGGGTGAACAGGCGGGCCTTGGCGTCGAAGTAGTCGCGCAGGTCGGAGTGGAAGTCCAGGTGGTCCTGGGACAGGTTGGTGAAGACCGCGACGTCGTAGCGGGTGCCGCCGACCCGGCTCAGGGCCAGGGCGTGGCTGGAGACCTCCATGGCGGCGGCGGAGACGCCGCGTTCGCGCATGAGGGCGAACAGGCCGTGCAGGTCGGTGGCCTCGGGTGTGGTGAGCGAGGAGACGACGCGCTCGTCGCCCACACGCATCTCCACGGTGCCGACGAGGCCGGTGCGCATTCCGGCGTGGCGAAGGCCCGACTCGACCAGGTACGTGACGGTGGTCTTGCCGCTGGTGCCCGTGGTGCCGATCAGCAGCAGGTCCTGCGCCGGGTCCTTGAAGACCCACGAGGCCGCCCTGCCCAGCGCGGCGCGCACGTCGGGGACCACGATGACGGGCAGCCCGGTGGCGGCGGCCCGCTCGGCCCCGTCCCCGTCGGTGAGGACGGCGGCGGCGCCAGCCTCGGCCGCCTGCCCGGCGAAGTCGGCGCCGTGCGCGCGGGTCCCGGGCAGGGCGGCGTACAGGTCTCCGGGCCCCACCTTGCGGGAGTCGTGGGTGATGCCGCGGACGTGCACCTCCCTGCCGGGCACCTCGGGGGGTCGGTCCGAGCCCAGGTCCGGGCGCAGGAGGGAGGCGTCCGGCCCGAGCAGCGCTGCGAGGGCGGACAGTGGACGAAGTGGCGTGTGTTCAGGTCGCATTACCGGTGGCACGTGTGGAGGTTAACCGCTGTCGACGACCGGCCGGTAATTTCCACGCTGCGTTCGCCGAGGTTTCCCGAACCGGGCGTTTCGCCCAGGTTACGCAGGTTCGCCGTACGCGTCGATGACCGTGCGGTGTCCCTCCCGGGCGGGGGCCAGCCCTCCTCCGGCGGGCCCGCGAATCCGCGGCCGGGGGCGGGAGCGGCCGCGCCCCCGACGGGTCGGCCGGACGAGGCGGCGGGCCGGGCGGCCCGTCCGGGTCTAGGCTGGAGGCGTCCTCGAATCCGCCCGAACGCGGAGGTGGCGCATGACCGGAACCCTCCCCTCGCGGCGCCCGCTAATCCTCGACGGCGGGCTGGCGACACGCCTGGAGGCCTACGGACGCGACCTGGGCGGCGGGCTCTGGTCGGCGCGGCTGCTGGCCGAGGAGCCCGACCTCGTCCGCCGGGTGCACCGGGACTACTTCGAGGCGGGCGCGGACGTGGCCGTCGCCGCCGGGTACCAGGCGAGCGTTCCGGCGCTGACCGCACGGGGCGCCACCGAGTCCGAGGCCCTGGCCCTGATCGCCCGTTCGGTGGAGCTGGCGCTGGCCGAGCGCGACGCGTTCGGCTCCGGCCTGGTGGCCGCAGGAGTGGGCCCCTACGGTGCGGCCCGGGCGGACGGCTCGGAGTACACCGGCGACTACGACCTGGACGAGGAGGGCCTGTACGCCTGGCACCGGGAGCGCTGGCGGGTGCTCGCCGACGCCGGGGCGGACCTGCTCGCCTGCGAGACGGTGCCCTCGGCGGCCGAGGCCCGGGCGCTGGCCCGGCTGCTCGCCCAGACCCCCGGCGCCCGCGCGTGGATCAGCTTCTCCTGCCGCGACGGCGAACGCATCTGCGACGGCACGCCCCTGCGCGAGGCGGCCGCCGGACTCGCCCCGCTGCACGCCGAAGGGCGGCTGGTGGCGGTGGGCGCCAACTGCACCGCGCCCCGGCACGTCCCCGCGCTGGTGCGCGCGGTCGCCTCGTGCGGTCTGCCGGCGGTGGCCTACCCCAACTCGGGGGAGGATTGGGACGCGGCCCGGGGGCGGTGGACCGGCACGGCCGACCCCGAGGAGTTCGGCCGCGCCGCCGTGGGCTGGTACGAGGCCGGAGCGGTGCTCGTGGGCGGGTGCTGCCGCACCGGCCCCGAGCACGTGCGCTCCGTGCGCGCCCACCTGGACCGCGCCGCGGTCTGACGCCGGCGCCCCGGCGTACCCGCCTAGCCGGCGCCCTGGTCCTCCGACAGCCGGATGGCGGGCGGCTCGGTCCCCGACGGCGGGACCTTCAGCGTCTTGAGCGCGAAGGTCATGACGTCGTTGAACACCGGGCCCGCGGCCTCGCCGCCGTAGTAGTCCTGCTGCGGGTCGTGCAGCACCACCTGGACCACGACCTCGGGGTCGTCGGCGGGCGCGAACCCGGAGAAGGTGGACGTGTACCCGCCGCCGTCGTACTCCCCCGTCTCGGGATCGATCCGGTTGGCGGTACCGGTCTTGCCCGCGACCCGGTACCCGTCGATGCGTGCCTGGGGCGCGGTGCCCTCGTCGCTGGTGACCGCCTCCAGCATCAGCGCGAGCTGGTCGGCGGTCTCCTCGCTGAACACGCGCCGCTGGTCGGGCTCCTCGGACGGGGTGAACTCCCCCTGGGCGTTCACCGTCCCGGCGACCACCCGGGGCTCCACCCTCACCCCGCCGTTGGCGACGGTGGCGTACACCGACGCCATCTGCGCGGCGGTCACGGACAGGCCGTGGCCGATGGAGACCGACGGCAGCTGGGTGCCCCACCAGTCCTCGGGGTCCTTGAGGACGCCCGCCTGCTCACCGGGCAGTTGGAGACCGGTCGGCTGGCCGAGCCCGAAGTCCTCCAGGTAGGAGTGCAGAACGCCCCGCCCCACCTGGTCGGCGATCTTGATGGTGCCCACGTTGCTGGACTGGGCCATGATGCCGTTGGCGGTCAGGCGCAGGGTCTCGTGGGGGCTGGAGTCCTTGAACGTCACGTCCAGGTACCGCATGCTGTCGGGCACGGTGTAGACCGTCTCCGGGGTGGTGACGCCCTCCTCCAGCGCGGCGCCGATGGTGACGACCTTGTTGGTGCTGCCCGGCTCGAAGATCGCGGCCACCGCGCCGTTGGACCACTGTTCGGGGGAACTGGAGGAGATGTCGCTCTGGGAGTAGGTCGGGTAGTCGGCCATGGCGAGGATCTCACCGGTGCCGACCCGCTCCACGATGACGCTGCCGCCCTGGGCGTCCAGCTCCTCCACGCGCTCGGCGAGGGTCTGGGCGGCGTACCACTGGATGTCCTGGTTCAGGGTCAGGCGAACGTCCTGGCCCGGCTCGGGTTCGCTGACCAGTCCGCCCGCCATGGGGATCTGGGTGCCGTCGGCGCCCACCTCGACACGGCGCTTGCCCGCCTCGCCGGCCAGGGTGTCGTTGAGGTAGCCCTCCAGCCCCTCCAGGCCGTGGCCCTCGGCCCCGACGAAGCCGACGAGGTCGGCGGCGCCGGTCTCCTCGGGGTAGACGCGCTCGTATGAGACCTGCGAGCCCAGACCGGACAGGTTGAGGTCGGCCAGCTCCTCCCACTCCTCCGGCAGGACCCCGCGGGCGACCACCTCGTAGCGGCTGGGCGCGGCGTCCACCTTCTGGGCGACCTCTTCCTCCTTAAGGCCGAAGCGGGTGACGAGCTCCTCGACGAGCTGGTCGCGATCCTCCTCGGTGACCGTCTCGGGGTCGACGAAGACGGTGCGCACCTCCAGCGACAGTGCGAAGGGGTTGCCGTCGGCGTCGGTGATCTGGCCGCGCAGGGTGGGGATGTCGATGGTCTGGAGGCGCGTGTTGGAGGCCGCCTCGGCGTAGTGCTCGGCCTCCACGACCTGGATCTGCACCAGGCGTCCGGCGAAGAGCAGCAGGACGGCCATGATCAGGGCGCCGCCGATCTTGATACGGCCCGGCGGCTCGCCCCTGCGGAAGGTGCGGCGCAGCAGGGGCGGGAGCGGGGGCGGGGAGCCGCCGCGGCGGGTTCGCTCGCCGCCGCGCGCCTCCCGGGCCGGACGCCCCGAGGTGCGCGCCGGGGGTCGGGCGCCGCCGTCGGGGCGGCGCGGCTCGCGCTGGGGCCTCCTGTTGGGCCGGGACCCCGAGCGGTTGGCCGCTCCGGGCCTGCGGGGGTCCCGGGGCCGCCGGTCTCTGGGAGTGCTCACTCACCGCTCCCGGTGGCACCGCTGATCTCACCGGTCTCGGGGTCGAGGAAGAGCGGGGGCTCCCCGCCCTGCTCCATGCCCATGGCCTCGGCCTCGTCGGAGATGCGCTCGGAGCTCTCCAGCTCGGCGACCGTGCTGCGCCGCTGCTGCTCCTCGTAGGACAGCTCCCGGTTCTCCTCCTTGAGGTTGGCGATCGCGAACGCCTCCTCGGCCACGACGCTGCGCAGGACGAGCAGGCCGACGAGCGTGGCCCCCAGCAGGAACAGGACGAGCAGTACGAAGGGGATGCGCGGCGCCCGGCTCTGCGCACCGCCCCCGGACCGGGCGCGCTTGGCCGGTGCGGGCGCGGGCTTGGGCCGCGCGGGAGCGCCCTTTCCTGCGGGGACCTTCCCGGCGGGGGCCTTGCCACCGCGTACGGGCGTGCGGCGCGTGTCCGTCCTCGTGCTCATCTGGGTCTCCCTACTGCCGCGGCGGTCGCACGCGTTCGGCCGCCCGGAGGCGGGCCGACTGCGCGCGTGGGTTGCGTTCGTTCTCTTCGTCCGTGGGGAGTTCGGCCCCCCGGGTGAGCAGCCGGAGTTCGGGCTGCCGTTCGGGAAGGGGGACCGGCAGGTCGGCGGGCGTGGTGTCGGTGGCCAGCGCGGCCAGGGCCCTCTTGGTCATCCGGTCCTCCAGTGAGTGGTAGGACAGCACGGCCACGCGGCCGCCGACCGCCAGGCGCTCGATCGCGGCGGGCAGGGCGCGTTCGAGGATGGACAGCTCGGCGTTGACCTCGATACGCAGGCCCTGGAAGGCGCGCTTGGCGGGGTGGCCGCCGGTGCGGCGGGTGGCCGCCGGGATCGCCTCGCGCACCAGTTCGGCCAGCGCGCGGGTGGACTCGATGGGCGCCTGGGCGCGCTGCCGCTCGATGGCCCTGGCCACACGGGAGGCGAAGCGCTCCTCGCCGTAGGTGCGCAGCACGCGGGTGAGCTCGGCGACCGGGTAGGTGTTGACGACCTCGGCGGCGGTCAGCGACTGGTCGCGGTCCATGCGCATGTCCAGCGGCGCGTCGTGGGCGTAGGCGAAACCGCGGTCGGTCTCGTCCAGTTGCGGCGAGGAGACGCCGAGGTCGAGCAGGACTGCGTCGGCCTCGGCGGCCCCCGCCTCGTCCAGAGCGCGCGGGATGTCGGAGTAGACCGCGTGCACGAATCGGGTGCGGTCGGCGTAGGGCGCCAGGCGTGCGGCGCTGCGCTCCAGGGCGGTGGTGTCGCGGTCCACGCCGACCAGGCGCATGCCGGGGCAGGCGCGCAGGAGTGCCTCGGAGTGGCCGCCAAGGCCCAGGGTTCCGTCGACCAGGACGGCGCCGGGCCGCTCCAGGGCCGGAGCGAGCAGTTCCACGATCCGGTCGAGCATGACGGGCACGTGCAGGGGTTCGGCTCCGGAGCGGGCCGCGTCGAATCGCGCCCGCTCCCCGGCCGCGTGCTCCCCTTCGGCGGGCGCACCTCCCGCGCCCGGGCGGGCGCCCCCGCTCCCGCCGTCCTGCCCGATGTCCCCCATGTGCTGCTGTTCCTCCACGCTGTCGCCGTCTCCCCCCGAGTCTCCGTGGTAGCGCCGCGGTCGGTGCGCTCCACGGTGTCCTTGACACGGCCCGGCGGGTTCCGGCGGGCCTCCGGACACGGGCGCTATTGTCCACCTTCCGGTGGCTTCGCGCTCACGACCTGGCACCGGGGAAGTCGCGCCAGCTCGTGGATACCGCGCCCGGAGGCCGTTGCCGGACTCCGGCTTGCGAGGGTGTGGACTGTGCGCTGGTCGGCCCGACGGTGTTTCGCCGGGGTCACAGCACCCCGGGCAGCACCTCCTCCGACAGTTGCGCGAATGCGGGTTCCTGTTCGGTCTCGTAGTCCGACCACGCTCGGGAGTCCCAGATCTCCAGGCGGGTGTTGGCGCCGATCACGACGCACTCCCGTTCCAGGCCCGCGTAGTCGCGGAGCTTGGCCGGGATGGTGACCCTGCCCTGTTTGTCGCAGTTCTCGTCCGAGGCGCTGGCGAAGAGGACCCGGCTGTAGTCGCGCACAGCCTTGGCGGTGACCGGGGTGGTGGCGAGCGCGTCGGTGATGCGCCGGAACTCCTCCGTCGGGAAGACGTAGAGGCAGCGTTCCTGGCCCTTGGTGATCACCAGACCCCCCGACAGCTCGTCGCGGTACTTCGCGGGGAGGAAGAGCCGCCCCTTCTGGTCGAGCCGGGGCGTGTGGGTGCCGAGGAACACACTTCCACCTCCCTCACCCTCGAAGTGGAGAATTCACCCTCTCCACGTTGCCCCACCTTACTCCACTCTTCCCCACCGTCAACAGATCTTTCCGGCTTTTGCGACCTCTGGAAGCCTCGAAAACGCAGTTCACAGCGTTGGTCATGCTGGTGGGGGAAGGTGGAGGGCGCGGGGTGTGTCGCGGGGGCGCCCCCTCTGGGCCGCGGCGACCTGAGGCGACGCCGGGCGTGCCCGCGCGCGTGCGCGGGGATTAGGGCGGGTGCGCGGCGGGGCGGCCCGGAGTGTCGGACCGGCGCAGCGGGCCCCGGGCCGGCCGGAGCCGGGCCCCACCCCCTCCGCGCCCTCCCTCGCCGCAGCGGTGCCACCGCCGAGGAAACAGGAGGACGATTGGAGCCCTTTGACCTCTTCGGCCATTCCTGGAACCGATCGGCCGCTGATTCCGGCACTTCGGTTTGCAATCGGTTCGAATGGGCTTAGCCTCAGTTCCGAACAGCGACGCGCGGAGCCACAGGGAGCGGGAGGGGTCTGGTGTCACTCGGTACACACCACGGCGGTCGCGGGGGCGACGTCCAGGGGGACGTCGGTGAGATCGTCGCCGTGGCCGACCGCGTCCGCACCGCGATCGAGACGGTCATAGAGGGCAAGCCGGAGGTGCTGCGCCTGGCGCTGACCGTCCTGCTCGCCGAGGGCCACCTGCTCATCGAGGACGTCCCCGGCGTCGGCAAGACCATGCTGGCCAAGGCCCTTGGCCGGGCCGTGGACTGCTCCGTGCAGCGCGTGCAGTTCACGCCGGACCTGCTGCCCAGCGACATCACCGGCGTCAGCGTGTACCACCAGGACCGGCGCGAGTTCGAGTTCAACCCCGGCCCGGTGTTCGCCAACATCGTGGTGGGCGACGAGATCAACCGCGCCTCGCCCAAGACCCAGGCCGCCCTCCTGGAGTGCATGGCGGAGCGCCAGGTGAGCGTGGACGGCCAGACCCGCGCCCTGGAGCGGCCGTTCATGGTCGTGGCCACCCAGAACCCGGGTGACATGGAGGGCACCTACGCCCTCCCCGAGGCCCAGCGCGACCGGTTCATGGCCCGTGTCTCGGTCGGCTACCCCGCTCCCCAGGCAGAACTCGACATGATCGACTCGCACAGCTCCAGCTCTCCGCTGGAGGACCTGGCCCCGGTCACCAGCGCCGCCCAGGTCCGCGACCTGGCCGACCGGGTGCGCACGGTGCACGTGGCCCCGGGCATGCGCCGCTACGTCGTGGACCTGGTCAACGCGACCCGCACCAGCCCCGAACTGCGCCTGGGCGCCTCACCGCGGGCCACCCTGCACCTGGTGCAGGCCGCCCGCGCCTACGCCGCCCTCGACGGACGCCACTACGTCGTTCCCGACGACGTGCAGGCCCTGGCCGTGCCGGTGCTCGCGCACCGGCTGCTGCCCGGCCCCGAGGCGCAGATGGAGCGCCTGACCCCCGAGCAGATCGTGGCCAAGCTGGTCGCGCGCCTGCCCGTGCCCGGACCGCAGTAGACCCGGCGCCCGAGGCCCTCCGCCCCGCCCCGTACGCACCCGCCCCGAGAGAGGGTCCATGCGCCCGCACCGAACCCTCACCGCACGAGGCGTCTGCCTGCTCATCCTCGGCCTGACCGCCCTGGTGGCCGGCCTGGTCGTGGGACAACGCGAGATCGTGGGCCTGGGCGTCCTGCTCACCGCGCTCCCGCCGCTGTCGGCGCTGACCGTCCTGGGAGCCGCCTCCCGGGTCGTGCACAGCCGCACCCTGTCCCCCGTGCGCATCCCGGCCGGACACAACGCCCGGGTGGAACTGCGGGTGGGCAACTCCTCGCGGACCTGGCCGGTGGCCGCGCTGTCGGTGCGGGACACGCTGCCCGTGCCGCTGGGCGGCGAACCCCGCTACACGGTGGGCTACCTGCGCCCGCGCGCCGTGCGCGACATCGCCTACCTGGTCCGCCCGGCCGTACGCGGGGACTACCCGGTGGGACCGCTGTGGGTCGGCGTGACCGACCCGCTCGGGTGCGTGCGGGTCAGCCGCGACGTGGGCGGCCCCTCGCGCCTGCTCGTTACCCCCGCGACCGTCCCGCTTACCCCGCTGGGCGCCGCGGACGGCTCCAAGGGCGAGGACTCGCCGCGGCGTTCGATGAGCGGCGCCGGGGAGCAGGACCCCGTCCCCCGGGAGTACCGGTACGGCGACGACCTGCGCAAGGTGCACTGGCGGTCCACCGCCAAGCACGGTGAGCTGATGGTGCGCCGGGACGAGCAGCACTCGCGGGAGAGCAGCGCGGTCCTGCTGGACACGCGGCGCGGGGCGCACGGGCACCCGGGTCCCGCGGGGTCCCTGGAGACCGCCGTGAGCGCCGCCGCCTCGGTGGCGGTGCACCTGATCGACGGCGGGCACGAACTGCGCCTGCACACCGAGCGGGGCCGGGTCGGGGCCACGAGCGCGTCGGGCGTGCTGGACGGCCTGGCCTCAGCCGAGCCCTCCGACGCCCCCGGGCTGCTCGGCGGGATCGGCGTGCTGGCCGAATCCCGCGGGACGACCGGCCTGGCCGTGGCGGTGCTGGGCGCGGTGGACCCCGAGGAGGCCGCCGCCCTGGCGCGCACGGGCGGCCGTGGCACGCGCGTCGCCGTGCTGTGCGCGCACGCCGCCTGGACCGGCCCCGACACCCTGCGCGGGGTCCACGACGTGCTGACCGGGGCCGGATGGCGCGTCCTCGTCCTGGGCTCCACCGCCGAACTGCCCGACCTGTGGCGCCGCGCCTGCGCGCCCGCTCCCGCCGCCGGGCCGCACACCCCCCGGAAGGTTGCGCGTTGAGAGCACTGATGCCCCTGGCCACCCTGGCCTGCCTGCTGATGGCGCTGCCGCTGCTGGGCGGCATCGTACGGGGTGAGGCCTGGTGGGTTCCGGCCCTCGTGATGACGGCGGCGGTGGGCGGCGTGTCCGCGCTGTACCGCCTCAGCGGCTGGAGCTCCTTCCCGGTGCCGTTCCTCCAGGTACTGGCGGCGGCGCTGCTGATGACTCCGCTGTTCGCCGGACACGTCGCGCCCCTGGGTCTGCTGCCCTCCGGTGACGTGGCGGCACACCTGCTGCGGGTGTTCGACGAGGGCCTGGAGACGGTCGACACCAGCACGCCCCCGGTATCCTCCACCGCCGGGGTCATGCTGATCGTCGCGCTGGTGTTCGTGCTGTTCGCGATCGTCGCGGACCTCCTCGCGGTGACCGCGCGCTGCCCCGGGACGGTCGGCGCCCTGGTGGCCGTGCTGATGGCGGTCCCGCTGATCGTGGACGGCGCCGGGCTGGGCTGGCTGCCCGCGAGCAGCGGCGCCGTCGGCTTCCTGCTGCTGCTCGCGGTGGACGTGTGGGTGCGCGGCCGCGAGTGGGGCGTGCGCGTACCCGACGGCCACGACTCCTCGGCCCGCGTGCTGAGCGCGGTGGGCAGGGCGACGACGGTGGCGCTGGCCTCGGCCGCCTCGGTACTGCTGGCGCTGACGGTGCCGCTCGCGGTGCCGTCGCTGCGCACCGACGTGCTCCACACGATGGCCGACGGCACCTACATCGGCACCGGCGGGGGCCGCATCACCACCACGCACCCGCTGGTCTCGCTGCGGCGCGAGCTGGCCTCCTCCTCCGACCGCACGGTGCTGACCTACCGGACCGACGCCGAACGGCCCGACTACCTGCGCACGTACGTGCTGGACGAGTTCGACGGCGCGAACTGGACGATGACGCCGGTCAGCGCCTCGGGCGACAACCTGGTCGACGGGGAGCTGCCGCTGCCCGCCGGGTGGGGCTCGGAGCCCTCCGGCGAGGCGGTGACCACGCGGATCTCGATGGACTCCGACGCGCCCGGGATCGACTTCCTGCCGCTGCCGTACTGGGCGCGGACGGTGGACGTGCCCGGCGAGTGGTACGCCGACCCGGCGAGCCACGTGGTGTTCACGACCGACAGCGCGCCCACGGGGCTGAACTTCACCGTGGAGACCCTGGGCCCGGAGCCCTCCGCCGAGGAGCTGGCCGACAGCGGCGGCCCGCGGTCGCTGCCGGGCGACTTCCGCGACCTGCCCGGCGGCCTGGACCCGCGGGTGCGGGAGCTGGCCGAGGACCTGACCGAGGACGCGCGGAGCCCCTACGAGCGCGCGGTGGCGCTCCAGGAGCACTTCGCGGGGGGAGCGTTCACCTACGACCTGTCCCCGCCCGCGGTGCCCGACGGAGCCGACCCGCTCGCCTACTTCCTGTTCGAGGACCGGGTGGGCTACTGCGAGCAGTTCGCCGGGGCGATGGCGGTCATGGCCCGGCAGGTGGACATCCCGGCGCGGGTGGCGGTGGGCTACACCGCGGGCGAGCAGCAGGGCGACGGCCGCTGGGCGGTGTCCGTGGGCGACGCCCACGCCTGGCCGGAGCTGTACTTCGAGGGCGCGGGCTGGGTGCGGTTCGAGCCGACCCCCTCCTCCGCCGGGGGGCAGGGTTCGGCGTCGGTGCCCGACTACTCCCGGAGCGGGCAGACGGGCGTCGACAACCCGGACGGGGCCGCGGAGGAGCCGCTGGAGACCTCGCCCGAGGAGCCCGACGCTCCGCGGGACGAGGCCGAAGAGGAGGCCGAGGAGCCCAGCGGGGCCGCCGAGGAGGAGCACGAGGACGAACCCTCCTCGTCGGTGGCCGCCCCGGGCGACGACGCGCGGAACGGCCCGGACCTGTCGTGGCTGCCCGTGGCGGGCTCCGTCGCGGGTGTGCTGCTGCTGTTGGCCCTGCCCGCGCTGGTGCGCTCCCTGACGCGCTGGTCCCGGACGGCGTCGCTGAACGGCGGCGCGGGAGCGGCCGGCGCGCACACCGCGTGGCGGGAACTGCGGGACACCTGCCTGGACCTGGGCGGTACGTGGTCGCTGGCGGAGAGCCCGCGCGCCACGGCAGAACGCCTGGCCGGTTCCGGTCCGGCGCCCCGGCCCGACGCGGCTCCGGTGGGGCTGATGTCGGGTGCGGCCCCGGGGCCGGTGGCGCCGGAGGCCGCGGCGGCGCTGCGGAGGCTGGCCCTGGCCGAGGAGGAGGCCCGCTACGCGCCCTCTCCCGGGGCTCGGGAAGGGTTGCGCGAGGACCTGCGGACGGCCCTGGCGGGGCTGAACGGGGTGGTCGGCGCGGCAGCGCGCGTCCGCGCGGTGCTGCTGCCCCGGTCTCTGGCCCCGTGGCACCGTCCGCGCCGCGCGGCCGATCCCGAGCCCGTGACGTCCTAGCGGTGGCGGCCGGGCCCCGCGCACGCGAGCCCTGTCCCCCACTCGCTCCGTTCCGTGTGCGGATGCCCGCCCGCCGCGCGCACGGGAGCCCACGGAAAACGTGGTGGGCCCCGCACCACTGTGCGGAGCCCACCACTGGGAACTGCGTGTCCGGCGCGGATCCCTTCCGGAATCCCCGACCGGTGGAGCACGGCCGAGCGCGACCGCCGAGGGCGTGGGACCGGGGTCCTACTCCTCACCCTCCTGGCGACGGCGCCAGCGCTCCTCGAAACGGTTCATCATGCCGGGACGGCCGCCGCCCCGGCGCTTCTGCTTGGGCTCGGCCGCCACGGCGCCCTGGTCGGCGCCGCCGCTCCCGGAGGCCTTGCGCCAGGCGTTGGCGCCCCACAGGAAGCACAGCAGCATGACGAGGAAACCGAGGACGCTGATGGCGACCTGGGCGACTGTGGACTGGAGCATCAACCCCGTCATCAGCAGCACGATACCGACGACGAAACCGAGTCCGGCCTTGATGATCCAGCGCTTGTAATGGACCGCGGGGTTCGTTTGCCGAACGGTGTTCGCGAACTTCGGGTCCTCGGCATACAGCGCCCGCTCGATCTGGTCGAGCATGCGCTGCTCGTGTTCAGAGAGCGGCACGGCGCCTCCCTACGGCAGTCCCCGGTTGGGGTGACGGGTACTGAAGAACAGTCTCTTGGTCAGTGGTATGCCCAGAATACGATGAGCTAGCGCCCGGTGGAAAGAAAAGCTGCGTGCGTACCTGACCACCAGAGGCCACGATACCCCCGCCCTGTATCGGAAACACCGGCTCCCATGCCTCTCTTCTTACCCTCATTCCGGTCCTACCCTGGGGAACGCTCCGAGGGCCCCGGAAGTTGCCGCATCATACGTCGTTTTCGTCACGCTTGGCCAATACGGCCGACTGTATCGCGCCCGGCCCGAAACGTGCCGTTACGCGATCCATCACCCGTTCAACATCCCTCCAACCCGATTCCTCCTCTCCCAGTGCCAACTGGCGGTGCACCTGTTCCACCGGAACGACCCCCTCCACCCGCACCCCCACCAGGCGCAGCGGCACCCCCCTCAAGCCGGAGGCGGTGTACAGCTCGCGGGCGACGGCGCTGATCTCGCGGGCCACGTCGGTGCCCTCGGCCAGGGTCCGCGACCGGGTGATGGTGGAGAAGTCGCCGCGGCGCAGCTTCACGCTCACAGTGCGCCCCGCCTGCCCCGATGCCCTCAGGCGGCGCCCGACCTTCTCGGCCAGCCTCAGCAGCTCGCGGTCCACCACCCCGGGGTCGGCCACGTCCTCGTCGAAGGTCTCCTCCGAGCCGATGCTCTTGTCCTGGGACTCGGGCACGACCGGGCTGGTGTCCACCCCCCGCGACAGCTCGGCCAGGCGGGTCCCGGCCTTGTCGCCCAGCTCCATGCGCAGCAGGTCCGGCTCGTAGCGGGCCAACTGGCCGACCGTGCGCACGCCCAGCCTGGCCAGGGTCTGCTCGGTCCGGTCCCCCACCCCGGGCAGCGCCCCGACCGGCAGCGGGTCCAGGAAGCCGCGCACGTGGGCGGTGGGCACCAGGAGCAGGCCGTCGGGCTTGCAGTGGGTGGAACCGAGCTTGGCGGTGAAGCGGGTGGCGGCCACGCCCACGGAGCAGGTCAGGCGCTGTTCCCTGCGCACCCGCTCACGGATCATCGCGGCGATGCGCACCGGCCCGCCCAGGCGGCGGCGCGCGCCGGACACGTCCAGGAAGGCCTCGTCCAGGGAGAGCGGCTGCACCAGAGGCGTGACGGAGCGCAGGATGTCCATGACGGCCTCCGACGCCTGGCGGTAGGCGGGGCCGTCGGGCGGGAAGACCAGGGCTTGCGGGCACAGGCGCAGGGCTCGCGCCATGGGCATGGCCGAGTGGACGCCGTGCGCGCGGGCGAGGTAGTCGGCGGAGGAGACCACGCTGCGCGGGCCGGTGCCGCCCACGATGACCGGGCGTGCGCGCGCCTCGGGGCGGCGCAGCTGTTCGACGCTCGCGAAGAAGGCGTCCATGTCCAGGTGCAGGATGTGGCAGTCGCCGTCCGGTCCGGAGCCGTCCGCGGGGAAGTCCGCGTCCAGCGCCGCGATACCGTCCGGGGAGACCATGCCCCGCATCGCGGCGCCGCGTTCCAGTTGGCGTCGGCTCATACAGCCAGGTTATGCCGTTCCGGGAACGCCCCGGCCCCGGCACCGGGGTTCAGGCGCGGTACGCGACGACGTGCAACTGGGTGGCGATACCGATCAGCTCGGGGTGCTCGGCGGCGGCCCTCTCCAGCTCCACCAGGTGCTGCCCGGCGTGGGCGTCGCCCTCCCAGGCGTGCCCGGGCACGAGGTCGGCGAACGCGCGGACGCCGCGGACGCTCTCACCGGACAGCCCGGCCCGGCCGATCAGCTCCAGGACCTGCCGACGGGTGAAGCGGCGTGGCATCGGGTCGCCCTCGCCCCAGCGCCCGTCGGGGTCGCCGAGCAGGTGGTGGGCCTCGGTGATGTGTCCGGCCAGCGCGCGGTGCAGGGCTCCGGCGACCGCGTTGGTGACCAGCAGGCTCACCGCTCCGCCCCCGCGGGTGATGCCGACCACGTCGTGCAGCGCCGCGGCGGGATCGTCCACGTACTCCAGCACGTTGTGCACCAGGACGAGGTCGGCGCTGGCCGACGCGAACAGGGCGGCCAGGTCACGGGTCTCCCCCTGGACCCCGCGCACGGACACCCCCCGCTCCGCGGCGCGGCGCTCCAGTGCCGCGAGCGAGTCGGGGCTGGGCTCGACCACGGTCACCCGGTGGCCGAGTTCGGCCAGGGGGACGGCGGCGCCTCCGGTGCCCCCGCCCGCGTCGACGATCTCCAGGGGCCCGTCCCCGAGCCGGTCCAGCAGTCCGACGAGGGCGTCCCACACGACCGCGGTCCGGGCCGCGTTGGCGGCCCGCCCCGGGCCGGTCGCCCCGCTCGCGCCGAGGCCGCCGCCCGCGGCCACGCTGGTCCTGTCAGTCACCTGCGTTCCCTCAATCCACGTTGCCGCGGCGGTCCCCCGCCCGCCGGTGCCGGTCGCGCCCTAGAGCGAGAGCGTCGGCTTGTTCTCCATCAGCCTGGACAGGAGCCCGCTGACGAAGTTGGGGGATTCGTCGGTGGACAGCTCCTTGGCCACGCCGACCGCCTCGGCGATCGCCACACCGTCCGGGATGTCGTCGGCCCACAGCAGTTCGTAGGCGCCCATCCGCAGGATGTTGCGGTCCACGACCGGCATGCGCTCCAGGGTCCAGCCGATGGCGTAGGTGTCCAGGAGTTCGTCGATGCGCTCACGCCGCTCGTCGACCGAGCGGGCCAGGCTCTCGGTGAAGTCGTTGATCGGCGGTTCGGGCTGGGCCCGCCGGCGCCGGATGACGTCCTCCACCGAGGTGGCGCGCACCTCGGCCTCGTAGAGGACCTCGACCGCGCGCCGCCGTGCCTTGCGCCGTGCTCCGCTCATCAGTTGACTCGCCCGAGGTAGTCACCCGTGCGGGTGTCGACCTTGACGCGCTCGCCTTCGCTGATGAACAGGGGCACCTGGATGGTGGCGCCGGTCTGGACGGTGGCGGGCTTGGTGCCGCCGGTGGAGCGGTCGCCCTGCACGCCCGGGTCGGTCTGGGTGATCTCCAGCTCGACGGCGGGGGGGAGCTCGATGTAGAGGGGGTTGCCCTCGTTGGTGGCCACGGTGGCCTTGGTGTTCTCCAGCAGGAAGTCCTTGCCGTCGCCGACGACGGCCTCCGGGACCGGGATCTGGTCGTAGGTGCTGGTGTCCATGAAGATGAAGGCCTCGCCGTCGTGGTAGAGGTACTCCATCTCGCGGCGGTCGACGTTGGCGAACTCCACCTTGGACCCGGCGTTGAAGGTCTTGTCGACGATCTTGCCCGTGAGGACGTTCTTCAGCTTGGTACGGACGAACGCGCCGCCCTTGCCCGGCTTGACGTGCTGGAACTCCAGGACGTTCCAGAGGACGCCGCCGTCGAGCCGCAGGGTCGTGCCGTTCTTGATGTCGTTCGTCGTGGCCACTTCGGTCGTCTCTCCAAGGGGTTTGACACGTCGGGGACCGGCCCCCGAGGGGACAGGTCCGTGTTCGGTGGGCCGGGCACGGGCACCTCGGGGAGCTCCCCGGGCACGCCGGTGCGCACGTCGCCTGTGTGCAGTCTAGTGGCTTCGCGGAACCTGGGTGTCGCCCGTGACCGCGCGGTACGCCTCGTACAGCAGTCCGGGCGCGGGGCCGCTGAGGATGGCGGGCCGCGCCAGACCGTCCAGGACGACGAAGCGCAGGGTGGACCCGCGGGCCTTCTTGTCCACGCTCATGGCGGCGCGCAGTTGGGGCCAGGCCTCGGGGGCGTAGGAGACGGGCAGGCCGACCGAGGAGAGCAGCGAGCGGTGGCGCTGGACCAGGTCGTCGCCCACGCGACCGTCCAAGCGGGCGAGTTCGGCGGCGTAGACCATGCCGATGGAGACCGCGTAGCCGTGCCGGAAGGTGTAGTTCTCGGCGCGCTCGATGGCGTGGCCCAGGGTGTGGCCGTAGTTGAGGATCTCGCGGCGGCCGCTCTCGCGCAGGTCGCCGGAGACGACGTCGGCCTTGACCCGGATGGCGCGCTCGATGAGCTCTCGGGTGTGCCTGCCCTCGGGTTCGGCCGCGCCCTCGGGGTCGTCCTCGACCAGGTCGCAGATGACCGGGTCGTCGATGAACCCGGCCTTGACGATCTCGGCGAGGCCGCCGATGTAGTCGGCCCGGGGCAGGCTCGGCAGGGTGGCGAGATCGCACAGGACCCCGGCCGGGGGGTGGAAGGAGCCGACGAGGTTCTTGCCCTCGGGGGTGTTGATGCCGGTCTTGCCGCCGACGGCGGCGTCGACCATGCCGAGCAGTGTGGTGGGCACCAGGACCGAGCGCACGCCGCGCAGCCAGGTGGCGGCGACGAACCCGGCCAGGTCGGTGGCCGCTCCCCCGCCCACGCCGACGACGGCGTCGCTGCGGGTGAAGCCCCGCTGCCCGAGCCGGGACCACAGGTCGGCGGCGACGGCGGCGGTCTTGGCGGCCTCACCGTCCGGGACGGGCATGGAATGCGCCCGGTAACCGGCGGCCTCCAGCGCGCCGACCACTGGGCGGGCGATCCCGTCCAGGCCCCGGGGGTGGATGACGGCCACCTGGGCGGAGTCGCCGACCAGGGAGGGGAGTTCGGAGAGGACCCCGCTGCCGACCACCACGTCGTAGCGGCCGGCGGAGTCGCCCACACCGATCCGGGTCACGGTCACTGCTGAGCCTTTCCGGAGTCCTGTCCGGCCAGCGAGGGCAGGATGGCGTCGACGACCTCTTCGGGGTGGTAGCCGGTCGTCTCGACGGTGACGCTGGCCAGGCGCTCGTAGACGGGCAGGCGCTCGTTGAGCAGTTGGCGCAGCCGGGTGCGGGGGTTGCCCGCGAGCAGGGGGCGGGCCACGTCCATGCCCACGCGCTTGGCGGCCTCGCCGAACTCCACCTGGAGGTAGACCACGTGGTGCCCGGCCAGGTCGCGCTGGGTGTCCTCGTCCAGGACCGCGCCGCCGCCGACGGCGACCACGCCCTCCCAGGTGCGCAGCCCCTCGGCGACGACCTGGCGCTCCAAGGCGCGGAAGCGCTCCTCTCCGTCCTCGACGAAGATGTCGCCGATGGGCTTGCCCGCGCGCTTCTCGACCTCGGTGTCGGTGCACAACAGGTCGGCGCCCAGGCGCCCGGCCAGGGCCTCGCCGACGGTGGACTTGCCCGATCCGGGCGAACCGATGAGCACCGCGATCGCTTTTGCCACGCTCTTCCCATCTGGAGAATCAGGGGCACCGCGCGCTGAGAAGCGCTGCCCCCTGCCTTGGTCTTGCCGTCCCCCCACCTTAGCTTCGCCGTGGGGACGCGAACCCTCGCCGGGGGACGCGAACCGCCCCCGCGCGTGCGCGGACAGCACGGCCACGACGCCGTACCACTCCAGCGGGCCGGCGCCCTCCTGCTCCAGCGGGCTCCGGTCCCCGGAGACGGTGGGGGAGGCCGTCCACCGACCGGACCACGGCACTGGTGGGGACGTTCGATCCGACCCTATGCCCGGATTTCGGGGCGGCTGGGTCGCCCCTGAGCGCGACGGGCGCCCCGAATCCAGTGCGGCCCCTCCATTCGTGCCCCGCCAGCCCCGGGGACGCGCCTGTGGACAACTGTTCCGGCAAGGGGCGCCGGGGCGGTCTCCGGTGCGCTTCCGTCCCGTCGGCGAACGGGACGGAAGCGCACCGAGGTCGGGACCGAAGGTCAGCGGATGGTCAGCGCGTCCAGGTAGCCCCTGAGGTTGCGCGCGGTCTCGGCTACCGAGTCGCCGCCGAACTTCTCGACCGCGGCCTCGGCGAGCACCAGGGCGACCATCGCCTCGGCGACCACACCGGCGGCCGGGACGGCGGTGACGTCGCTGCGCTGGTGGTTGGCCTGCGCGGGCCCGCCGGTCTCGACGTCGATGGTGTCCAGCGCCCGGGGGACCGTCGCGATGGGCTTCATGGCCGCGCGCACGCGCAGCGGGTCGCCGGTGGTCATGCCGCCCTCGACGCCTCCGGCGCGGTTGGTGCGGCGGCGCACGCCGTCCGGACCGGGTTCGATCTCGTCGTGGGCGGCCGAACCGCGGCGAGCGGCGGTGCGGAAGCCGTCGCCGACCTCCACCCCCTTGATGGCCTGGATGCCCATGAGCGCACCGGCCAGGCGCGCGTCCAGGCGCCGGTCCCAGTGCACGTGGCTGCCCAGGCCGGGCGGCAGGCCGTAGGCCAGCACCTCGACCACTCCGCCGAGGGTGTCACCGGACTTCTTGGTGTCGTCGACCTCCTGGACCATGCGGGCGCTGGTCTGGGCGTCGAAGCAGCGCAGCGGGTCGGCGTCGATCGCGGCCAGGTCCTCCGGGCGCGGCTCCTGAGCGCCCTCGGGCACCGCCACGGGCCCCATGGACACCACGTGGCTCAGGATCTCCACGCCCAGGGCCTGGCGGCAGAACTGGCGTGCCACCTCGCCGATCGCGACGCGGGCGGCGGTCTCGCGGGCGCTGGCGCGCTCCAGGATCGGCCGCGACTCCCCGTGGCCGTACTTCTGCATGCCGACCAGGTCGGCGTGGCCGGGTCGGGGCCGGGTGAGCGGCGCGTTGCGCGCCACGCTCTCCAGCTCCTCGGCGGGGACCGGGTCGGGGGACATCACCTTCTCCCACTTGGGCCACTCGGTGTTACCGACCTCGATGGCGACCGGACCCCCCTGGGTGCGGCCGTGACGGATGCCCCCGATGACGGAGACCTGGTCCTTCTCGAACTTCATCCGGGCGCCCCGCCCGTACCCGGCGCGACGGCGGAGCAGCGCGGCGGCGATGTCGTCCGAGGTGACGGACACACCGGCCGGGAGGCCCTCGAGAATCGCGACGAGTGCGGGTCCGTGGGACTCCCCCGCGGTCAGCCAACGCAACATGTGCACGATCCTTTCACGGATCGCCGTGCGGTGGCACCGCGGGTTCAGGGTTGTGGAAAAAGCGCTCCTCCCGCCAGGACGGTGGCCAGCGCGGCGGCGAGCATGAAGGGACCGAGCGGGAAGGGGTCCCTGCGGGTGAGCCGCCGCAGAGCCATGAGCACGACCCCCACCAGGGAGAAGGCCGCGAAGGCCCAGAACACGGCGACCAGCGCGCCGAGGGTCCCCGCCGCCCACCCCGCGTACAGCGCGGTGAGCCCGGAGAGCTTGACGTCGCCGAAGCCCAGCCCCGCGCTGTGCACCCGCCACAGCAGCCAGTACAGCACCGTGACCAGGACCATGCTGGCGAGCGCCCCGAAGGCCCGGTCGGTGTCGGGTCCCTCGGGGGTCAGCAGGACGGCCAGCCCGATCAGGACCGCGGCGACCGGGTAGGCGGGGAAGACGACGGCGTCGGGCAGGCGCATGACCCGCAGGTCGATGACGGCCAGCGGCGCGCCGACAGCGGTCAGCCAGAGCACGGCCAGCACGCCGAAGGGGCACCAGTCGGGTTGGAGGGTGGCCCACAGGCCGACGCAGCCGAAGAGGGCGGCGGTCACGACGACGACCGCGGGGTGGGACCGGACGATCTGCTCGCAGTGGGGGCAGGCCCCCCGTCTTCGGAACGTCCGGGCCTCCACCGCCGGGAACCAGCGCAGGAAGCGCAGTTCGGCGCGGCAGTGGGGACAGCGGGGCGGCGGCGGGCCGTCGTCGTCCTCCTCCGGCGGGAACCGGCGCTCGCCGTGCACGTCCTCTCCCGTGTCGGGGACCGCGGTGGCGTCGTCGCGCGCGGGCTGGACGTGCCGGTCGGCGGAGGGCGTGAGCGAACCGCGGGAGGCGGACGCGGGCGGCGGGCCGGCGGGGCCGAAGAGGTGGACGAGGCGACCGTTGACCTGGCCCACCACCGCTCCGAGCAGGGCGAGGAGGACGGCGACGGACGCCGTCCACAGGTGCGGGTGGAGGAGGAGTGTCGAGGGGGTGGGCATGATGGGAAGCTACCCCTCCGGGGCCCGCGGCGACACCGCCCGGTCCGGCCTGTGGACAACTCCCCGTCCGCGAACGCCGTGGCACCGCACGCACGCCCGCACGGCGCGTGCGCGGGGCGAAGGCGCGCAGCGGCCCGGAACCGCGGGGTTCCCGGCCCGGACGGAGGCGAACGGTACTGGGTCAGCCCCGGTCGGCGGACCCGGGCCCGCCCGGGGGCGCGTCGCCGCGCTGGGCGCGCACGACGGCGCTCAGTTCGACGCCCCCGGGCAGCACGTGGCGCAGTTCGGCGGTGAGCCGCTCGGCCACGCGCCGCAGGACCTCGTCGTCGCGCTCGTCGAGTTCGAGTCGGACGCCGATCTCGCCGCGCTCGGAGGGGTGGATGCGGACGCGCTCGATGCCGAACTCGTCCTTGGTGACCCGGTAGATGAGCCCGAGGACCTGCGGGTCGTCCTTGGGCTCGGGGACGGCGCCGGTCTCGGCGATCATGCCGAGGAAGGGGCCCTGCACGGTGTAGGGCACGGGGCCGGCCACGTCGAGCACCAGCGCGTCCGCCTCCTCCTCCAGGGCCGCCTGACAGGCGTCCCTGACGGTGAAGGGCACGGGGCGCGCGTCGGGGCGCCAGCGGCGGACCGCGTCCACGGAGGTGAAGGCGAGCATGCCGCGCCGCCCGTCCCTGCCGGTCATGATCGGGACGGCGACCTCGCTGTTCTTGTCCTTGGTGAGCCCGCCGACCCCCTCCTCGGTCTCGGTGGCCACGGCGACCACGGGGATGAGCACGCGGGTTCCGCTGAGCGCGGCCAGAACCTGGCGGTCACCCGTGGTGCCCGCCGCGTGTTCGCGCAGGCGTGCCTCGACCTCGGGATCGACGCTGCCGTCGTCGTCGCGGAAGTTCTGGGCGCCGATGATGGATGGTCTGCTCACGTGCACCGACTCTACCCGTGGGGCGCGGGGTCCGCGGCGGGCACGCCCGAAGCGGCGCTGGCCGGGCGGCGTTCGCCCGGGTCCGGTCCGCCTCCGGCGGATCGGGACACGCGAAACGGTCGGGTCCGCGGGCAGGCCGGGCGCGGCCCTCAGCCCCGCCGGGCGGCCCCGCCCTCCTCCAGCGCGCCGATGATCGAGCCGAGCTGGGCGACCTGCTCCCCGCTGAGGCGGTCGAAGATCAGCGAGCGCACGCGCTCGGCGTGGCCGGGGGCGGCCCGCTCCAGCAGGAGGGAGCCCTTCTCGCTGAGCACGGCCCACAGCCCGCGGCGGTCGTCGTCGCAGTGCTCCCGGCGCACGTAGCCGCCGCGTTCGAGCCGTGCGACCTGGTGGGAGAGCCTGCTCTTGGACACGATGACGCTGTCGGCCAGCACCCGCATGCGCATGCGGCGGCCCTCGGCCTCAGACAGGTGCACCAGGATGCCGTACTCGATGAGGGAGAGCCCGGTACGGGCACGCAGGTCCTTCTCCAGCTCGTCGTAGACCCAGGCGTTCATCCTGAGGAAACCACGCCAGACGTGCTGTTCTCCGACGTCAAGCCACCCGGCGTTGTTCATGCGGCCCATCGTAGCGGCGTGCCCGAAACCCCCGGACCGCCACACCGCCGGGCCCCGGGTCGGTCCTTGGTGGGCTCTGGTCGGGAAACGCCTTGCACGAGGGCCTCGCATTGCCTAAACTCCTCTTCCGAGGAAGATTCTTCTAAGAAGCCTTGTTACACCTCAGCGAACGGGCCCGGCCCCCGGGTCCGCCGACCCGACAGGGAGACACCATGGCAGCGCAGGAACTCCAGGCCGGAACCTGGAAGATCGACACCGCCCACAGCGTCGTCGGCTTCTCCGTACGACACATGATGGTCAGCAAGGTCCGCGGGCGCTTCGAGAAGTTCGACGCCACGCTGACGGTCCCCGAGGACCCCACCCAGGCGTCCGTCGAGGCCACCATCGACGCCAGCTCGATCAACACCGACAACGGCGACCGCGACAACCACATCCGCTCCGCCGACTTCTTCAACGTCGAGGAGCACCCGCAGTTCACCTTCCGCTCCACCGGCGCCGTCGCCAAGGGCGAGGACTTCGTGCTGCGGGGCGAGCTGACCATCAAGGGCAACACCCGCCCCGTCGAGATCGCGCTGGAGTTCAACGGCTCCACCATCGACCCCTACGGCCTCAACCGCGCAGGCTTCACCGCCTCCACGCAGATCAGCCGCAAGGAGTTCGGCGTGGACATCGAGATGCCGATGGACGGCGGCGGCGTGGTCGTCGGCGACAAGATCACCATCGACATCGACGCCGAGTTCACCCGCCAGGCCTGAACACGTCCGTGACGGCCGGGCGGACTCGGGGCCGCACGGGACAGGGGAGCACACGGGTCGGGACGGCTTTCCGGAAGCTTTGACGACACATCGTCATCACCTTCGGGGCCGCTCGGATATCGTCAGCGGGGGGAGGGCGCACAGCCCTCCCCCCGCTCGTGTCACACGTGCGCGCCGCCCGCCGACCAGGAGGTCCCGTGTCCCCGTCCAACCCCTTCTCCCCGGAGGTCGTCGCCGCCGTCACCGCCCACATGAACGGCGACCACCCCGAGGACACCCTGCTCATCTGCCGCGCGCTGGGCGGTCGGCCCGAAGCCACCGCCGCGCGCATGACGGGCCTGGACGGCGACGGCGGCGACTACGCGGTCACCGTGGACGGAACCGAGCACGCCGTGCGCGTGCCGTGGGCGCGGCCACTCACCGAGCGCGCCCAGATCCGCGCCGAGGTCGTGCGCATGTACCAGGAGGCCCGCGACAGGCTCGACGTGACCCCGCGCGAGCAGCGCTGAGGCACACGGGGCGCACAGGACGCGGACACGTGTGAGGGCAGCACGCGGTGGCCGGGAGGGGTGGCACCCCTGTTTCCAGCAAAGCCCGCAGGCGCCCGTTCGCGCCAGCCCCGGCCCGCGCCTGTGGACGGCCTCCGGGGGAACGTCCGGACGGAGCCCGACCGCCTCCCTCCCGGTTTCGGTGGAACTTCACGGAGCGGTGGGGAGTCAAACGGGATGGAGGGAACGACGGGGGACACGGGTCCGGTGCCGCGAACGCCACGCGAACCGCGCCGCGCGGACCTACCCTGGAGGGACCTCGTTCCCCCGCAGGTCCACGACACCAACGCCTATCCGAAGGATGGCTCCGACCCCGATGGTCACGCCCGACCCCGGTGACGAGAACGCGCCGACCCAGCGGATCGAACCCACCTCGCCCACCACACGCATCGGCCCCGACGCGGACCGCGCGCCCGCGGCCCGCACCCGCTGGGCCACCCGTGTGTTCCTCCCGGGAACGGCCCGAGGGGGCGACACCGAGCCCACCCGCGTGTCCTCCCCGGCCGCGGACCGCACCAGCGTCCTGCCCGGCACCGGTCAGGCGGACGCCGCCCGCACGGCCGCCGCGGCCCCCGGAACGCGCCCCGCCCGCACCATCCCCGGCGACGGCCGCACCGACCGACGCGCGCCCTGGTGGCGGACCCTGTTCGGCCCGCTCCTGGACTGGATGGCCCGCCTGCTCTCGCGCGTGGTGGTCGGCCCCGCCAGCGACCTCGACTACGCCGTCCCCGCAGAACTGCGCCGCCGCTACCGCGTGCTCGACCACATCGGCGCGGGCGGCGAGGCCGTCGTCTACCTGGCCGAACCCACCGACTCCCCCGGGCGCCGACTCGCCCTCAAGGTGTACCGGCCCGGCCACGACATCAACCGCGAACTCCTCGACCGCCTGCGCGCCCGAGGCACCGCCTCGCCGCACACCCCCGCCATCCAGGGGTACGGCACCGCCGCCAGCTCCTGGGGCGAGGACCTGGCCTGGGAGGCCCAGGAGTACTTCTCCCACGGCTCGCTGCGATCGCTCATCGACCAGGCCCCGCTGTCGGACGAGCGCGCCCGCGCCGTGGTCTCCGCCGTAGCCGACTGCCTGCACCACTGGCAGGACGAACTCCAGCACAACCACACCGACGTCAAGCCCGAGAACCTGCTCGTGCGCTCCCCGGACCCACCGGTCGTGGCGCTCACCGACTTCGGCGGCGCCGTGCGCGCCACCATGAGCCGCGTCTACGGCGGACTGGCGGTCACCGAGGACTACGCCGCGCCGGAGGTCGTCGAGGGCCGCCGCGAGGCGCCCGCGGCCTGGTGGTCCCTGGGAGTGATCGTGCACGAACTGGTGGCCGGGCGCCGCCCCGAACGCGGCGGCAACTGGCTCACCGCCCGCAACACCGAGGTGGACATCTCCGCCATCACCGACGAGCGCTGGCGCCTGCTGGCCCGCGGCCTGCTCACGCTCGCACCCTCGGCCCGCTGGGGCCACGACGAGGTCGTGCAGTGGCTGGCGGGCGAGCGCCCGCAGATCCGCGCGGTCACGCGCCTGCGCCCCATCGAGTTCGCCGGAGCCAGCCACGAGGACCCGCCGAGCCTGGCCTTCGACCTGCTCGACCGCTCCGAGACCGGCGCCATGTGGCTGCGCACCCACTGGTCGCAACTGCGCAGCTGGCTGGACCGCGAGGTCAACGACTACACCTTCGACCGCGCCTACCTGACCGGCCTGGACGCCCGCCCCGAACAGGCCCACGTGGCGATCAGCGCCCTGGCCGCCCGCTACGTGCCCGGGATGCCGCCACGCTTTCGCGGCCACGAGATCAGCGCCGACGGACTGCTGGACCTGGCCACCGGCGACGCCAGCCGCCACGCGGTGGTGCGCGAGGCCGTGACCTCGGGCGCGGTCGGGCTGGGCGCCCAGCACTGGTGCCCGCACCCGGCCTGCCGCTCGGGCGGTTCGGGTCGGTGCGCACTACTGGAGCGCGTCCAGCACGAGGTGCCCCTGATCATGCGCAAGGTGTCCGAGAACGTCGACCAGCTGGTCGGCTCGGGCCCCGACGCGCCCCGGCGCCCGGACGCCCACGAGACCGACACCGCCTGGGCCAGGGCGGTCGAACTCGTCCTGCTCCCCGACACCGCCTCCCGGAGCCGGTCCCTGCTGCGCCGCCAGTCCTGGCACCCGCGCCAGCGCACCGCGGCCCCGCACGCCCCGTGGTGGGTGGAGCAGCGGCGCCTGGCCCTGCGCGACGCCAACGGCCGCGACGCCCTGGCCACCCGGGCGGCCCTGGTCACGGCGGTGCTCCTGCTGCCCGAGGCGGCGCGGGTCGGCGGCGCGGTCGCCGAGCGCGAGCGCGCCGACGGCAGGGCGCGCCGACAGGACCGGTGGGCGTCGCTGGCCGGTTCGGCCGGTGAACGCTGGTCCCGGGTCCGCGAGAAGGCGGCCGGAGTCCGCAAGCGCGCCGCCGGGGCCTCCGCGACCGACCGCCCGGAGGATCCGACCGCCCCGCACCCCTACAACCCGGCCGGACCGCAGGACCCCTCGCTCGACCCCCGCGAACAGGAGCGCCGCAGGCGCCGGGCCGACAAGACCATGGGCCAGATCCAGCGGGCCATGAAGGCGGGCGCGTGCCGCCGGTTCGCCTACCCCGCGGCGCTGCTCGGGCTCCTGGACGGGCTGGGCCGCGTGGTGCGCCCGCAGGAGGGCTTCTACCCCGAGAGCGAGTTCGTGACCTCGGCCTACACCGGGCTGCTGGACGCCGGCGACGGTGCCGTCCTGGGTTGGCTGTCGGAGCTGACAGGCGCCGTCACCGGCCTCCTGCCCGGCGACGCGGGCGCGGCGTGGTGGCTGCCGGTGCTGCTGTCGGTGCTGCTGGTGGCGCTGGGCCGCTCGGCGGCCAGCAGGAAGCCCACCTCGCGGGCCCGTCGGCGCCTGGGCGCCTTCCGCCTGGCCGTGGTGGGAACCCTGTTCATGGTGGTGGTGCTGTTGTCCACGGGACTGCTGGCGCTGGGCTCGGGGGTGCTGATCCCCCTGGACGGCCTGCTCGGCTAGGACCCGCCGTGCGGGCGGTCGCCCGGACAGCCGCCCGCCGATTCTGGAGCCCGGGAGAAACGCCCCCGGCGGGCCGACCGGGACCCCGGGCGGGCCCCGCCGCCCCGCTCCGCGCGGGTGCGCTCAGGGCCGGAGCATGCTCAGGGTGTAGCCCCGCCCGGCCGGGTCCAGGGAGCGGGTGGCCAGCTTGAACAGGTACTCCGCACGAGGGTAGGACAGGCGCCCTCTCCCCGTCAGCGGGCACAGGTCGGCCTCGGCGGGGCGCCGCGCCGGTCCCGGACGCCGGTCGGACAGAAGGAGCGGCCCCCGGTCGCGCCCCGCCACGAGCTCGGGCAGCAGCCGGGCGGTCCCCGACCGCCATCCCACCCAGCCGTCGCCCGTCCGCGCACGGCGGTCCTCCAGGTCCAGGTCCTGCACGTTGAGCGCCAGCACGGACTTGACCCTGGCGCCGGACTCGTACAGCAGCCGCCACAGCACGCGCTCGCGCAGGGCGAAACCCCCTCCGTCGCACAGGCTCGCCACGACCTCGGGGCCGAGGGGCGCGCGCGGGGAGCGGATCTCGCCGCGCCGTTCCAGGTCCGCCGCGAGATCCTCCATCCCCGCCCAGGCGCCGAAGGAGCGCACGGTCGACCGGTGCCGGTTCCACGTGCGCGGGGCCGCACCGCCCCATGCGCTGGCGAACACGCCCGCCACCCGTTCGGGGGTCAGGTCGGCCAGGGGCAGCCCCTCCCCCAGTGAGCGGCGCAGTCGGTCCAGGGTCTGGCCGTAGGAGCGCAGCGTCTCGGGGTCCAGGTCGTCGCGGCCCAGGAACTCCCGGGCCGTTCCGCCCAGGTCGGGCCCGGTCGGCTCGGGGACCGCGGTCTCCTCGGCCCGGCGCGACAGGAAGGCGCGTTCGGCTGCGTTCTCGGCGAGCAGGGCGGCGCGCTCGAACTCCCGCCTCGCCTCGGCGGCCCGCCCCAGCCGCAGGAGCAGATCGCCGCGCACGCCGGGCAGCAGGTGGTAGTCGCGCAGGGCCGGGTCCCCCGACAGCTCGTCGACCAGGGCGAGCCCCTCCCCCGGCCCGCGGGCCCTGCCGACCGCCACGGCCCGGTTCAGGCGCACGACCGGGGTGGGCAGTCGGACGACCAGCTGGTCGTAGAGGGTGACGATACGGGCCCAGTCGGTGTCCTGCTCGGCGGTGGCCCGGGCGTGGCACACGGCGACGGCCGCTTGGAGCACGTAGGGACCGGGCGGGCCGCCCGCGTCACGGGCGCGCAGCATGGCGGCGAAGCCCCGGCGCACCAGCAGGGGATCCCAACGGCCCCGGTTCTGCTCGTGCAGTCGGACGATCTCCCCGGAGGGACCGGTCCGGGCCCCGGCCCGGGACTGCTGGAGCTCCATCAGCGCCACCAGGCCGTGCGCCTCGGCCTCGTGCGGCACCAGTTCGGCCAGTGTGCGGCCCAGCCTCAGCGCCTCCAGGCACAGGCCGGGGCGCATCAGGTCCTCGCCCGAGGTCGCCGCGTAGCCCTCGTTGAAGACGAGGTAGATGACTCCGAGGACGGAGGAGAGGCGCTCGGCCAGCTCCCGTCCGTCGGGCAGACCGAAGGCCACCCCCTCCTCGGCGAGCAGCCGCTTGGCCCGTGCCACGCGTTGGGCGATGCGCCCCTCCCCGGTGAGGAGGGCGCGGGCGATCTCCCCGTTGGTCAGCCCGGCCACCAGGCGCAGGGTCAGCGCGACCCTCTCCGGAGTGGACAGCACCGGATGGCAGGTTACGAACAGCAGGCGCAGGACACCGTCGTCCGGGGCGGGCGCGGCCCCGGGGCCGCGCTCCAGCTCGTGGGCGATCTCCTTGTGCTTGCTCTCCAGACGGTGCTCCCGGCGCAGGCGGTCCAGGACGCGGCGCTTGGCGGCGGTCATGAGCCAGGCGCCGGGGTTGTCGGGGATCCCCTCACGCGGCCACTGCTCCAAGGCGACGACGAGGGCGTCCTGGGCACACTCCTCGGCGGCGCCGACGTCGTGCGCCATTCGGGTGAGCGAGGCGACGATCCGCGCCGACTCCATCTTCCAGACCGCGTCGACGGTGCGGTGGACATCGGTCACACCGAAGATGACAGCACCGGCCGGGCGAGTGCGCAACCCGGCCGGTTCCGCGGCCGGTCAGGGACCGAAAACCTGCTGGATGACGCTCTCACCGTCGCCGACGATGCGGCGGAAGCGGCGGGCGACATCGAGGGCCTCCTCGCGGGAGCGGACCTCGACCAGGGCGAACCCGGCCACGGCCTCCCTGGCCTCGGTGAACGGGCCGTCGGTCACGGTGATCTCCTCGCCGGCGGAGACCATCCGGACGCCGCCGGGCTCCAGTCCTCCGGTGGCCAGAAGGACTCCGGAGGCGGTGAGCTCCTCCACGAACGCGGCCATCTCGACGTACAGGCCCTCGTCGTCGCGGACGTCCTCGGCGGGGCGGGTGGTCATCAGGAATCGCACGGCGTGCTCCTTCGTCTCGTTTCGTCGCCTTCGGATACACGTCGAACGAGGTGATGTGACAGGGAACGACCGCGTTCCCTCTCACATCGCCCCAGCGACGTGAGAGGGAGAAGCACAGAACACGAGAAAGGCCCCGGCCATGACCGCCACCACCGCCACCGCACCCCGTGTCCGCCGCGCCACCGCGGGCACCACCCGCGCGCTGCTCGCCGGCGCGGCCCTCGCAGGGCCCCTATGGGCCGCCGCCTCCCTGGCGCAGGCCGCCGCGCGGGAGGGGTTCGACCCGACCCGGCACCCCCTGAGTGCCCTCAGCACCGGCGAACTCGGCTGGCTCCAGATCACGAACTTCCTGGTCGCGGGCGCCCTGACCGCCGCCGGAGCCCTGGGGCTGCGCCGATCCATGAGCGATGCGCCCGGCGGCACGTGGGCGCCGCGGCTGATCCTGGTCAACGGCCTCGGCATGATCGCGGCGGGGCTGCTCGTCATGGACCCGGCCGACGGCTTCCCCGTCGGCACCCCCGCGGGGATGCCCGAGCAGCTCACCTGGCACGGCTACGGCCACATGGCCGCCGGATCGGTCTCCTTCGCCGCGCTGATCGCCGCCTGCTACGTACTGGGGCACCACTACGGCCGCACCGGCCACCGGAGCGCGGCCGCCGCCTCCCGTGTCGCGGGCACCGCTCTGCTGGTCGGCAACGGCTGGGCGATGACCGGCGGCCAGTACGGCCCGCTGGCCCTGGCCGTCGGAGCCGTCACCGCCATGCTGTGGGTGTCGACGGTCGCCGCGCTCCGCCTCCGAACCCCCTGAACGACTTCCGTCACACGCATCACGTGTCCCGTCGTGTCCCCCGGCGGGGCGCGTGGGCTATGATCGCCCGGTTCGGCACACGGACGCACGACGACGACGGGGAAGCAGGTGTCAGGTGGGTGAGGTGATCGAGCTGCGCTCGGGAGAGTACCGAGCGCGCGTCGACCGCACGGGAGCGGGACTGCGGGCACTCACCTGGCGCGGCCGCGACGTGGTCTGGCCCTACGACGGGGACGGTCCCAAGGCCTTCCAGGGCCAGGTGCTCGCGCCGTGGCCCAACCGCGTGACCGAGCACGGCTACCGCTTCGACGGCGTTGAGCACCGTCCCGAGCCCAACGACCCGGCCACAGGCACCGCCATCCACGGACTGGTCCACGACCGGGCGTGGACGCCCGCGTCGGTCTCCGAGGACGCTGTCGAACTGCGGCTGGACTTCGGGGGCGGCCCCGGCTTCCCCTTCCCCCTGGCGATGACCGTCGCCTACCGGCTCTCCGACGACGGACTGAGGGTCGCCACCACCGCCCGCAACCCGGGCGGCTCCCCCCTGCCGTTCGGCCTGGGCTTCCACCCCTACCTCACCCTGGGCGAGCCGCTGTCGGCCCTGGCCGCGCGCGGGGAGTTCGCGCTGGAGGTCACCGCGGGCACCCGCCAGCCGGTGGACGGGCAGATGCTGCCCGTGGGCGGCCCCGTCCCCGTGGACGGCGGCGACTTCGACTTCCGCACGCCCGGCCGCCAACTGGGCGACACCGTCCTGGACACCGCCTTCACCGAACTGGAGAGGGACTCCGCCGGGCGCGCGTGGGTACGGGCGAGCGGCCCCGAGCACCGGGTGTCGCTGTGGTGCGACCGCGGCTTCGGCTGGTTGCAGCTGTTCAGCGCCGACACCCTCGGCGGGGACGACCACCGGGCGCACCTGGCCGCCGAGCCCATGACCTGCCCGGCCAACGCTCTGGCCACCGGCACCGACCTGATCGTGCTGGCTCCCGGGGAGACGACCGAGCACGTGTTCGGCATCCTTGCCGAGCCCCTGGTCTGAGCCCCGGCCCGTCGGCGCGCCCGGCCCCGGGCGGGGGCTCATCCCGAACCGGAGGGCTCCCGGCCCAGCACGCCGCTGAGCCGCTCCAGGTCCTCCACCGTGTCGATGTCCTCCGGGCTGGCGATGTCGTCGCAAGGCACGGCGGTGACCAGATGGGAGTACGCGCGCAGGAACGGGCGCGCCCCCACGTCGTGCACGGCCATGGCGTAGGCCGTCGACCAGTGCTCCCGGCCCAGCAGCACGGGGTTGCGCTGGTTGCCGCGGTAGGTGGCCACCGCGGCGCGGGCGCCCTGCTCGTGCGCCTCCACCAGGCGGCACACCGCCTCGGGGGTCACCAGGGGCTGGTCGGCCAGCGCGATCAGCACCGCGTCGACCGTGTCGGGCAGGGCGTCGATCCCGGCGCGCACCGAGGACCCCATGCCGGTCCGCCAGTCGGGGTTGTGCACCGTGTGGGCACCGCGCACCGGGGTGTCGGCGGCGCCCAGCACCACCATGACCGGGGCGCAGCC
The DNA here is from genome assembly GCF_001029525.1 of Nocardiopsis sp. RV163. NCBI lineage: Bacteria > Bacillati > Actinomycetota > Actinomycetes > Streptosporangiales > Nocardiopsidaceae > Nocardiopsis > Nocardiopsis sp. RV163. The sequence goes on from NZ_LEKI01000028.1 coordinate 40,827, forward strand.
GCCCGCGGTCAGCGTGCGCACGCCTCGGTCCACCAGGCGTTCGCCGCCCACTTCGACCAGCGCCTTGGGCCGCCCGAGTCTGCTCCCCGAACCCGCGGCCAACAGCAGGCCCGCCACCGGGCCCGTACACGCGCGCTCCCCGCCCTGTTCCTGCCCCCCAGTACCCATGACGCGATGATGCCACGCACGGGCGCGCGGGATGGGCGACCTGGCACAGCCCGCCCCACCCTGTTCCGCGACCGCACCCACGAGCCCGCCGTGACCAGGCACTCCGCGGCCCGACGGGTTTCGGTTCACCTCACACGGTGGCCGAATCCGGCCGGAACCAGCGGTTCACTCGACGCGTCGTGGTGGATCCGGCCACTGGTCTCGCGCAGGGCCCGCCCGCTGCCGCCCCACCGCACCCGCACCAGCTCCGCGGCGATCGAGACCGCCGTCTCCTCCGGGGTACGCGCCCCCAGGTCCAGACCGATCGGCGAGTGCAAACGCGCCAGCTCCGCCTCGCCCGCCCCGGCCTCGCGCAGCCGTTCCAACCGGTCCTCGTGCGTGCGCCGGGACCCCATCGCGCCGATGTACCCGGCACGGGTGCGCAGAGCCGCGCTGAGCACCGGCACGTCGAACTTGGGGTCGTGGGTGAGCACGCAGATGGCCGTGCGCTCGTCGATCTGGTCGGCGATCTCGTCCAGGAACACGTGCGGCCACTTGACCACCACCTCCTCGGCGGTGGGGAAGCGCTTGGCGGTCGCGAACACCGGCCGGGCGTCGCACACCGTCACCCGGTAGCCCAGATAGGTGCCCAGGTCCGCGACGGCCGCCGCGAAGTCGATCGCGCCGAACACCAGCATGCGCGGCGCGGGCGCGAAGGACTGCACGAACACCTCCAGCTCGTCCCCGCGCCTCTGCCCGTCCGCGCCGTAGCGCAGCAGGCCCGTGCTGCCCTGTGCCAGCATGCCGCGCACGTCGTCGTCCAGGGCGTCGGCCAGCCTGTCGCTGCCCAGGTCCCCCTCGGCGTGGCCGGGCCAGACCACCCGGCGCCGCCCCGCCCGCCCCTGTCCGGAGGGGTCGGAGACGATGGTGGCCACGGAGACCGGCTGGTGCTCGTCGACCGCGCCGATCACCGAGCCGAGCTGGGGGTAGGAGGACCGGCTGATCGGCTCCACGAACATGTGCAGCGTCCCGCCGCAGGTCAGGCCCACGCTGAAGGCGTCGTCGTCGCTGACCCCGTAGACGCGGCGCACGGGGACCCCCGTGCGGATGACCTCCAGGGCCTCCTCGTAGACCGCACCCTCCACGCAGCCGCCGGACACGCTGCCGACCGCCTCCCCAGAGGCGCTGACCAGCATCGCCGCCCCGGCGTCGCGGGGAGCGCTCTTGTAGGTGTCGATCACGGTGGCCAGCGCGAACGTCTCGCCCGACGCGTACAGGTCGGACACGGCCGCTCGAATGTCGCGCACGCGGTACCTCTTCCACGTTCCGTCGGTGGCTCTCGGTACCAAAGTACGCGCCCCGCACAACACCCGGGAGCCACCGATCCTCAGGAATTCGGCGGCTCCCTCGGGAGGTTCCTACGAGTGATCGGGCTCGCGGCCCTCGCCGCGCTCGTGCAGCAGCGCGCGGAACTCCTCCAGAGCGCGCCGGGCGGACTCGCCGTCGGCGCTCTGGATGGCCATCACCGCCAGGGTCGTGCCGTCGGACAGGTCCGCCGAGGGCCAGGGCTCGCCCTCGGGCATCCGCACGTCCACGACCTCCGCCCAGGACAGCACGTGGGTGCGGATGCTGTTTACCACCGTCACACCCTCCTCAGCGGCCACCAGTCGCGGCCGGGCCAGCAGGTGCAGGGCGGCCGCGATCGCCAGGCCCAGGCCCACCATCAGGACCCGGTCCATGACCCCCCAGCTACCCGGCAGGATCGCCGCGAGGACCGCCAGTGTCGCCACGATCAGCAGCGCCAGGCCGTAGGCGACCCACCGCACCGACCGGGGCCGCCACGTCCTGGGCAGCGCCGCCTGTCCCGTCTCCTCGCCGTCCACGGGCTGTTCCCTCGTCCGCACCAACTGCTCCACTTCTGGACCGTGTCCGCCGGGCCCCGGCGCGCCGCAGGACCGCGTCCCGCGACGCCGTACGGCCGACGGACCCGCCGGGCCCTGCGGCGCGCACCGCCCGCCACGGACCGACCGGCGGCCACCCGCCGGATCTGGACCCGCGCGCGACACCTCTCTTCGACCGCCCGCGTGCGCGGACAGCCCACCACCGTCACCGTGCGCGCCACCGGACCGGATCAGCGGCGCAGCCCGCGCAGGACCGCCGCCGTGTCCAAGGCGGCCAGCGCGGCCTCGGCGCCCTTGTCCTCTGCGCTCCCCGGCAGTCCGGCGCGGTCGAGCGCCTGTTCCAGGGTGTCACAGGTGAGCACGCCGTTGCCCACGGGGGTGGAATGGCGCAGCGCCACCTCGGTCAGGCCGTGGGTGACCGACTGGCACACGTAGTCGAAGTGCGGGGTGCCCCCGCGGACGACCGCGCCCAGGGCGATCACGGCGTCGTGCTTGCGGGCCAGCTCCTGGGCGACCACCGGGATCTCGACCGCCCCGGCCACCTCCACCACGGCGGGTTCGACCGCGCCCGAGGACCCCACCACCTCCAGGGCTCTGGTGAGCATCGGCTGGACCACGTCCGCGTTCCACCGGGTCACGACGATGCCCACCGACATCCCCGAGGCGTCGACACCGCTGCTGTCGGGGCGTCCTTCACCACTCATGGGCTCCTGCTTCCTATCCGAACGAACTGTGGGGGCCCCTGGCCGCAGCCGGAGCGGGCACCGCCCCGGCCCGCGGAGGGCGCCGGAGGCGGGACGGCCGGTCGGCCGCACCGCGGGACCTGTCTCAGCGGACGACGCCGGTCAGGTCGTGGCCCATGCGGTCGCGCTTGGTGCGCAGGTAGTCGATGTTGTCGTCGGTGACGAAGGAGGGCATCGGCAACCGCTCCTCGACCCGAACCCCGTGCTGCTCCAGCCCCTGCGCCTTGGCGGGGTTGTTGCTCAACAGGCGCACCGACGACACCCCCAGGTCCGCCAGGATCTGCGCCCCGGCGCCGAACTCGCGCGCGTCGGCTGGCAGGCCCAGGCGCAGGTTGGCGTCCACGGTGTCCGCCCCCTGGTCCTGGAGGCTGTAGGCGCTCAGCTTGTGCAGCAGACCGATCCCCCGGCCCTCGTGGCCGCCCAGGTAGACGATCACCCCGCGCCCCTCCTCGGCGATGTCGGCCATGGCGGAGTCCAACTGGGCGCCGCAGTCGCAGCGGTGGGAGCCGAACGCGTCGCCGGTGAGGCACTCCGAGTGCAGGCGCGCCAGGACGTCGGTGCCGTCGGTCAGGTCCCCGTACACCAGCGCGACGTGCTCGGCCCCGTCGGCGGTGCCCCGGTACCCGACCGCGCGCCACTGGCCGTACCTGTTGGGCAGGCGTGTCTGGACCGCGCGGGTGACCAGCGGCGGGTGGGCCTCGGCCTCGGTGAGCGCCTCCCCCAGCGCCTCACGGTGGGCCGCGAGCTGCTCGACCGAGACCAGCTTGAGGCCGTGCTCGTCGGCGAACGCCCGCAACCGGGGCAGACGGGCCATGGTGCCGTCGTCGTTGACGACCTCGGCGAGCACGCCCGCGGGACGCAGACCGGCCAGGCGGGCGAAGTCGACGGAGGCCTCGGTGTGGCCGCGCCGCGCAAGCACGCCGCCCGGACGGGCACGCAGCGGCAGCACGTGGCCGGGGCGCACGAAGTCGGCGGGGCCGCTGCCCCGCGCGGCCAGCAGACGGATGGTGCGGGCCCGGTCGGCGGCGGAGATGCCCGTGGTGACTCCCTCGCGCGCGTCCACGGTCACCGTGTAGGCGGTGCGCAGACTCTCCTCGTTGCGCGCGGTCATCAGCGGCAGGTCGAGGCGGTCCAGGTCCTGGCCCTCCAGGGGGACGCACACCACGCCGGAGGTGTGGCGGATCGTGAACGCCAGGAGTTCGGGCGTGGCGAGTTCGGCGGCGAAGATGATGTCGCCCTCGTTCTCGCGGTCCTCGTCGTCCACCACCACGATGGCCCGCCCCGCGGCGAACTCGGCGACGGCCTCCTCGATCGTGTCGAGGACGACGGCCTGGTCGGTCGGTGTCGTGGCCGGGGTGGGCTCGGTGACGGTCATAGCCGCTCCCTGGGATGGGTCGTGGATGTGGGTGGTGGGGCGG
>NZ_LEKI01000289.1:0-3297 GCF_001029525.1 Nocardiopsis sp. RV163
CCCGCCTCAACGACAACTACCCCATCGCCCACCGGGTGATGTTGATGACCTGCCCGGTGGGGGAGGCCTCCGCGGCCGCGCCCAGGACCACGTTGGTGGCGGCTCCGGCGACCCCGGCGGCCGCTCCCCACAGCGGGGAGACGGCCAGGCCGTGACCGGTGACGGCGGCGGCGGTCAGGCCCAGCGCGGCCACCGCCGTGTTCGCTACCGGCCCGCCACCGGTCACTGACCAGTCCACGCCGCGCTCGCGGCGACCGCGCTTGCCCATGATGTCTCCTTCCAGGTTGGTGTTCGCGGGGGTCTCAGACGTTCCAGGCGCGCTCGTTGGGGCGGGGCGCGTCGCGGCGGCGGATCTCGTCGGCGTGCACGCGCTCGAAGAGCGGGCTGACCTCCTGGGCGGTGGTGGCCGCGTCCCCGATCTGCTTGAAGACGTTGTAGAGCGCCTCCAGCACCCGGTCGTCGATGGGGTAGTTGTCGTTGAGGCGGGTGACGTAGGTGCGCAGCGCGAACGCGACGTTCTCGCACATCTGCGGGAGTTGGCGGATCTCCTGGCGCACCGCCCACATGTCCTCAGGCACGTACGAGGAGACGGCGACGTTCATCTGGGCGGAGGAGCTGGTCAGCGGGTTGATCGACACTTCGGCTCTCGATTCCTTCTCGGCAATGCGGATGGTGGGCTCAGGGCCCGCAGGCGCGGGCCCCAAGTCGGGGTCAGCCCCCTCGGGGTCGGGCATGCCGCCCCCGGGGACGTGGACCTTCTCGTCGGCGCCCGGGGCGTGGGCCCCGAACACGCTCTCCTCCTCCGCGCCGGGCGCTTCGGCCCCGGCCGCGGAGGCCTCGGTGCTCTCCTCCTTCGTGGTGGTGTTGTCGGTCTTCTGGGGCGGGCGGATCTTGTGCCACAGAGCCACGATGGGAATGGCCATGACCCCCCACACCGCCGCGAACATCCGCCCCGTGCGGGACTTCTTCGCCTTGGCCAGGGCCTTGCGCAGGCGCTTGACGGGCCCGGAGGAGGCCACCCGGCCCGTGGCCGCACGGGAGCGCTCGCGGGCGGTCTTGGCCGCCCTGGACAGGCGCCCGCCGGTCGCGGCGTCCACCCGCCCAGCCGCGCCCCGGATGCGGCCGCCAGCAGCACGGGCCGCCCGTGCGGCCCGGCCCAGGCCACCGCCCGCCCCGCCCGTGCGGGTGCGGGCGGTGTGCCCGCCATCGGCGGTGGCGTGCACCCGACCCCGCGCGGAGCGAGCTGAGCGGGCTCCGCGCCCTGCGGCGCCGCCCAGCAGCCCTTTGAGGCCTCCCATGCGCCCGCCCGCTGCGGAGCGGGCCCCGGCGCCGCGCGCACCCGGGCCCGTGCTGGAGCCGCGGCCCGCACCCGCCCGACCGGATAGGCCTCCGGCCGCGCCGCGCCCGGACCGGCCTGCCTTGAACAGCGAGCCCCGGCCGCCACCGCGGCTGCGCGTGCCGGTGGAGGAAGGACCCGTGCCGGACCCGGCGCGGGAGCCGGTCTTGCCCAGCCCGGCCGACCCCATCGAGGCGGCCCGGCCCCGGCCCGCACCAGCGCCGCCAGCGGAGGCGCCCATGCGGCCCAGACGGCCGCCCAGGCCGCCGGAGAGGCCACCGGCCCGCCGCCCACCACCGCCCAGGCGCTCGCGCAGGGGCCGAAACCCCCGGCCACCGCCCCGCATCCGGCCGCCGCGCTCGCGGCCCTGGCGGCCCTTGCGCAGGCGGTGCACGCCCCAGGCGGTTCCGGCCACGGCCGTGGCCGCGCACCCGGCGGCCAGCCCCCAGGGACCGGCCAGCTGGTAGAGCCCGGCAGCGCCGACAGCGGCGGTGGACAGGCCTCCGGCCGCCCACTGCCCGGCCCGCACCGGGGACTTCGTCTCCTCCTTCTCCTTGGTGTTCTGCTCCTGGTCGGAGTCGTCGGGGGAGGTGGAGCTGGGGCGCACCCGCAGCTCGTATTCCTCCCCGTCGGGGCCGCTCACCCTGGGCGGCGGCCCCGACTCGGTGTCGGTGCTCATCTGGTCCTCCGGCTCAGAGCAGGCCGTCGATGGCGGGGGTGAACGCGCTGACCAGGCGGCCGATGGCGTCGCCGCCCTCGGTCAGCAGGCCGACCGCGCTGATGAAAAGGCCGGCCACGGACTCAGGGGCGCGAAAGACCCACAGGATGAGCGAGCCGATGATGAAGATGCCGAAGGCCTGTGCGAGACAGCCACGGATCACGGGGAACTCCTTTCTCACAGGCCGGGCAGCGCGGGCTGCTCAGCCTCCTGGTGGTGGTGTTCGGTCAGGTGCTCGTGCACCTGGTCGTCAGCGAGAGCGCGGGTGCGGACCGTGTCTCCGGTCCACCCGCACGAACAGGTCGGCCGGTGCAGCACCCAGTCGGGCACCGGCACCGGCCGCACGTCGGGGCGGTGGCTCCTCACGCGGCCACCGCCAGGGGCTCGTCCTCGGGCGGCTCCCACGTCGCGCACCCGGTCGGGCACCTGCCGCCGTTGCCGGTGGGCAGGCACACGTCCCAGAGCCGCGCGCAGTCGCGGCAGGTGTGCCGGGCCAGCAGCGCACGGCACAACGCACGCTGCTGGCCGGGGGACAGGGGGCGCACCGGCCGCGCCAGCGAGCGCCGGTACAGGGCCGCGGTCCGCGTCCCCGACCGGTGCCCGGCGCGGCGCGAGCGCCACATGATCTGCGCGGCCACCTCCAGCCCCGCGATGCTGAGCCCTTCGGCCCGCAGCTGGGCTTTGGTGCGCAGGTCGGGGTCAAGGGCCCACCCCCACGGGTAAGTCGGCACGCCGTGCCTGCTGCCGGTGGGGTCGTAGTACGGATGGCCGGTGGCCACGCTGGTCTCCTTCCTGGTCGATCGGTGTGGTGGTCGGGCTCGGGCGGGCTCTCACGCGCGGACACTGCGGTCTCGCGGTTCTGGCCTCGCCCGCGGCCGGAGTAGTGCGCTGGCCCCCGCGCAACCGTGCGTTGCGCGGGGGCCAGCGCACCCGCCGGAGCGGGTGGTCCGCCCCCGCCCGCCCGGGGGGGCGGGAAGGGGGCGGGGACGGTCAGCAGTCGTTGACCTTGGTCGGGTCGAAGGCGGGGTAGCCGTCGTGCCACAGGGCGGTGCGCGCGTCCCGCACCGAGCTGCGCGGGATGCGGGTGGCCCGCACGATCTGGCGGGTGGACACCCCCCGCCCGTAGGCGTGGATGTAGAGCATCACCTCGCGCCGGTAGCCCTCCAGAGACAGGTATTCGTCCAGCTCACCGTGGGTGGGCGGAGCTTCCGCCCCCCTGTCCGCCCCCCGGGCGGGCGGGAGG
>NZ_LEKI01000290.1:0-3284 GCF_001029525.1 Nocardiopsis sp. RV163
TTCCCGGAGAGTCGCCCGAAGGGGCGCTCCACGAGCCGTCCTGAAAGGCGTCCGGGGAAAGGCGTCCGGAAGAGGCCGCGCCCCCACGGTCGGGACACCGACCGTTCACGCACGTCCCGGGACGGAGCGTGCACGGCCCCGGGAACCGGACACGCCCCGCCCGCCCTGCGGCCCGGGAGGGGTCACGCGGGCACGTGGGCCGGAGTCGTCCCCGCGGAGCGGACCGGCCGGACCGGGGAGGCCGCCCTCGCGGCCACCGGGCTCCACCGCACGAGGGCCAGACCGACGCTCATGCCGCCGCCGAACCCCGCGAGCAGGACGAGGTCGTCCCGTTCGAGCAGTCCGGCGCGGTGCACCGTGTCCAGCGCGACGGGCACCGATCCCGAACCCGTGTTGCCGTGGGTCTGCACGGTCAGGTGCAGGTGGGCGCTGCCCAGGCCCAGCGACGGCCAGACGTCCTCGAGCATGGCGCCGTTGGCCTGGTGGGGCACGAAGTGGCGGATCTCCTCCCGGTCCACTCCCAAGCCGTCGAGCATCCGGTGGACCGCCTCGGGCAGCCGCCGGGTGACGTACTCGCGCACGCCGCGGCCCTCCATCGTGAAGAAGTGCCCGCCCTGCCCCAGGGTCTCCGCGGAGGCGGGCAGGCGCGAGCCCCCGGCCGGAACCCTGATCAGGTGGTGGTGGTCCCCGTCGGTGAGCAGTTGCGTCCCCATGACGCCGCCGCGGTCGTGCGAGGGCCCCAGCAGGACCGCGCCCGCGCCGTCGCCGAACAGGACCGCCGTCCTGCGGTCGCCGTAGTCGAGGATCCGGGAGTAGATGTCCGCGCCGACGACCAGCGCGTAGGCCTCCCCGCGCGGCCGCAGCAGGTGCTCGGCCACGGAGAGGGCGTAGACGAACCCGCTGCACACGGCGTTGACGTCGAACGCCGCCGCGGACCGCGCCCCGAGCAGGTGCTGGGTGATGCTGGCCGTCGCGGGCTGAGGGTGGTCCGGGGTGGACGTGGCGACGATGACGTAGGCAAGGCGGTCCGCGGAGACGCCCGCCTGCGCCAGGGCCCGGCGGCCGGCCGCCGCGGCGAGGTCGGAGGTGGCCTGGTCGGGGGCGGCGCGTCGGCGCTCGCGGATCCCCGTCTTGCGGCGGATCCACTCGTCGGTGACACCGGCGGTGCGGGCGATCGGCTCGTTGCCGACCACTTCGTCCGGCAGGTACGAGCCCGTGCCGAGGATGGCGATGGTCATCGTGCTCTCTCCTTCTTGCTGGTCTGCGGGGAGGGCCCGGGTCCGCCTCCGCACCGCGCGGAGGCGCTCCCGGGCCGGCGTCAGGCGTCCACCGACGGGAGGGGCGGGGCTCCCTCCGGAGCGCCGGGGCCCGGGCCGCCGGAGCGGAGGCGTCCCCACCCGTTGGCCTCGGCGTGCGCAGTGAGCGTCGCGTCCTCGCCGACGGCGACCGGGACTCCCACGGCCGACAGCAGGGCGAGGTCGCTGGAGTGGTCTCCGTAGGCGGTGCACGAGGACAGGGGTACGCCCCTCACCGCCGCGGCGGCCCTGGCCGCGGTCTCCTTCGTCGCTCCGATCACCGGGACGAGGACCTCACCGGTCAGGCACCCGCCGCGGACGACCGGCCGTGTGCCCAGTGCCCAGTGGGCTCCGGCCTCCTCCGCGATCGGGTCCAGGCAGGCGAAGAAGGAACCCGAGAGCAGGACGACCAGGTCGCCCTCGGCCCGGTGTCGGCGCAGGCGCTCCAGCACCGGCGTGTGCCAGAAGCCCGGCACGCGCGCGGCCTCGGAGAACCACGCCCGGCCCTCGGCGCGCAGCCCCTCGACGGATTCGCCCGCCATGATGCGGTAGTAGAGGCGGTTGACGTCCTGGCGGGGCGCGCCCCGGGCGGCCGCCGCCCTGAGGTGGGCCACGGCCCGCTCGTAGGAGCCGGACGGCCTGGAGCCGTTCCCGAGGTGGAACTCCAGGAACGAGAACATGCTCTTCGGTCCGATGAGCGTCTCGTCCACGTCGAAGAACGCGATCCCGCGCCCCCGGGGACCCGGGGTGCGCGCTCCGCTCGGAAGGGTCATGGCTTCTCCTGTCTCAGGGGTCGGTACGGTCCGCTTCACACGGGGAGGCGGACCAGGCCGACCTCGATCCGGCAGATCGACGCGCCCCTCTGGAGCACGTCCACCTCGACGGAGGCCGGGGCGGGTTCCGGGCCGGCGGTGGGCGCGGGGAACTCCACGATTCCGCCCTGCGTGTAGTAGACGCCGTCCTCCTCGGCCCCCTCCGCTCCCGCCGGAGCGGTGACGGCCCGCATCTCGGTCCGGGGCTCCAGTTCGCCGAAGCTGGTGAAGGTGGCGGTGATCTCGGTCGGGTAGGCCTTGGCCGGCGATGTGCCCCGGACCTCCAGGAGCGTGTTCAGGGCCAACTGGCGCCCGGCCTCGATCAGGACCATGCCCGGCAGGTGGTCCTGGGCGTGGTCGAACAGGCTCGGGTGCTGGGGCAGCACGCGCAGGGAGGCCGACACGGTCTCCCCGGCCCCCGCGAGTCCGGTCAGGACCACGTTGTCGCCGTTCGACCGGCCGACGAGGTAGGGGGCGGGGACCTCCCCGCCGACGGTGAATTCGAATGTCTCCGTGGAGGGGACCGGCTCGCCGGAGCGGTTGCTCAGACGCAGCGCCTCGTAGCCCGCCGGGGACTTGAACCGCAGCCCGACGACGGCGTTGCCGACCTCCGTGCCGCCGACGAAGAGTCGGAACCTGGCGTCGTAGCCGACCACGCGTCCTTCCTTGACCCTCTTGTCCCCGACTGAGCAGAGCATGCGGAGTGCGCACGGAGCCGTCCCCACCGTCATCAGTTCGGGGCGCGTGATGGTGACGCCCAAGGTGGTGAGCACGAACTTGTGGTCGAAGGGGACGCCGTAGTGGGTGTGCGCGATGGCCAGCCCCACCTGTCGGCACGCTTCGAGCAGCAGCACGGGGTCGTGGCGGCGGGGGCGGAGCAGGTGGTCGCCGTAGTAGGCGTGCGAGCGGGGGAGCTGGGCGGCGGCCGCGTGGGCGTCCCCGCCGAGGGGCTGGGTGTCGGTGACGAAGACCTCCGCCAACGACTCCCGGTGGACGACGGTGCGGTCAACGGTCCGCTCGTAGTCCAGGGCCGGGCCCTCCGGGTCGGCGGTCACGGTGTCGGTGGCGCCGTTGAGGAGGTCGTGCACGGGCATCTGCATGGTCTGTCTCACATTCCTCGGGCTTGTGGTCCTGATCTGGGGGCCGCAGCGGGGAGCGTCTCCCGCGGTACGGCGGG
>NZ_LEKI01000291.1:0-3232 GCF_001029525.1 Nocardiopsis sp. RV163
TCCCCGAGGAGGGGTTCCCGGAGGAGGAGTTCCCGCGCGCCCCGGAGCCCGCTCCCCGCCGCCGGCCCGAGCCGCCGTCCTTCTCCCGGCCGCGCCCGCGCCGCCGCGTCCGACGCCGCCTCCGCCTGCGCTGGCTCGTCAGCCTGCTGCTGGTCACCGCCCTGGCCGTCCCGGTCGGCACCTGGTCCTGGGTCTGGTACGTGGCCCGCCAGGACGAGCGCACCACCTCCGACGCCATCGTCGTGCTCGGCGCCAGCCAGTACAACGGCGTGCCCTCGCCCGTCTTCGAGGCGCGGCTGCGCCACGCCCAGGTCCTCTACCTGGAGGGCGTGGCCCCGGTCATCGTCACCGTCGGCGGCAAGCTGCCCGGCGACAACTTCACCGAGGCCGCCTCCGGGCGCAACTGGCTGATCGAGGTGGGCGTCCCCCGCTCCCAGATCATCGCGGTGGAGGAGGGGCGCGACACCCTCCAGAGCATCGACGCCGTCGCCGGGGTCTTCGAGGCCAACTCCTGGGACACCGCCATCCTCGTCTCCGACCCCTGGCACAGCCTGCGCTCCGAGCGCATGGCCGCCGACCACGGCATCGAGGCGGGCACCTCGCCCTCGCGGTCGGGACCCGCGGTCATCGAGCGCCGCACACAGCTGTGGTACATCACCAGGGAGACCGCGGCGCTCTGGTACTACTGGATCTTCAACGACAGCAGCGACATCCAGGTCGATGCTGCCTGACCAGCGCGGACGGCGCCCGGGTCGTAGCTGGGAAGTAGGCTGGCTGACACCATGACGAACAACCCCCGCGAAGGCGGAGCACTCGGCTACACCGACGAGGACACCGAGCGCATGGCCCTGGAGAACCGCAAGAACCGGGCCCGCGACCCCTTCGAACGGGACCGGGCCCGAGTCCTGCACAGCGCCGCCCTGCGCCGCCTGGCCGCCAAGACCCAGGTCGTCCAGCCCGGTGTGAGCGACTTCCCGCGCACCCGCCTCACCCACTCCCTGGAGTGCGCCCAGATCGGCCGCGAACTCGGCCAGGCACTGGGCTGCGACCCCGACCTGGTGGAGGCGGCCTGCCTGTCCCACGACCTGGGGCACCCGCCCTTCGGCCACAACGGCGAGCGCGCCCTGGACGAGGCCGCCGCCGACTGCGGCGGGTTCGAGGGCAACGCGCAGAGCCTGCGCCTGCTCGTGCGCCTGGAGGGCAAGGTCATCGACCCCGACGGGCGCAGTGCGGGGCTCAACCTCACCCGCGCCACCCTCGACGCCACCGTCAAGTACCCCTGGCTCCGGGGCGAGGGCGGCGACACCCGCAAGTTCAACTGCTATCCCGACGACATCGCGGTGTTCGACTGGCTGCGCCGGGACGCGCCCCCGGGGCGCACCTGCTTCGAGGCCCAGGTCATGGACTGGGCCGACGACGTCGCCTACTCCGTGCACGACGTCGAGGACGCCCTGCACGCCGGTCTGGTGGACCCCGCGGCCCTGCGCGGCTCCGCCGAGCGCGCCGAGGTCGTGCGGATCGCCGCCGCCGACTACTGCGCCGCCGACCCGGCCGAACTCGACGAGGTCTTCGCCGGCCTGATAGCCCACCCCGCGTGGCCGCGCGAGTTCACCGGCGACCTCGCCTCGCTAGCCGCGCTCAAGAACCTCACCAGCGGGCTCATCGGCCGCTTCTGCCGGGCCGCGGAGGAGGCCACCCGCGCCGCGTACGGTCCCGGGCGCCTCACCCGTTACGGCGGTGACCTCCTGGTGCCCCGCCGCCCCCTTCTGGAGTGCGCCCTGCTCAAGGCGGTCGCCGCCCACTTCGTGCTCTCGCGGGAGGAGGCCCGGGTCTACCAGGCCGAGGAGCGCCGCCTGATCACCGAGCTGGTCGGCCTCCTGTGGAAGAACGCCCCCGAGGGCCTGGACCCGCAGTTCCGCGCCGCCTTCACCGCGGCCGCCGACGACTCCGCCGCCCTGCGCGTGGTCATCGACCAGGTCGCCTCCCTCACCGACACCTCCGCGACCGCGCTGCACGCCGGTCTCACCGGCTGAGCGCGCAGCCGCGCCCGCGTGCCCGCACCCCTTCGCCCCCGTTCCCGCGATCGGGGTGAAGGGGGGTTGACTTCACCGATGTGAGCGCTAACAATGTTGCGCACATCACAGAAGCGCCCCTTCCCGTGCCCGGAGGTGTCGTCCCGGTGAAACCCCCAGGTGGCCGTACCCCCGTCATGGCGGACGTGGCCCGGCTGGCCGGAGTCTCCCACCAGACGGTGTCGCGCGTGGTCAACGGCCACCCCAACGTCCGCGAGGAGACGGTGCTGCGGGTACGCGACGCCATCGAGGAGCTGGGCTACCACCGCAACTCCACCGCGCGTGCCCTGGTCACCCGCCGCACCAACGTGCTCGGCGTCATCGCCTTCGACCCCACGCTCTTCGGCCCGGCGCAGACCCTGGCGGGGATCGAGCGGGCCGCGCGCGAGGCGGGCTACTTCCTGAGCATGGTCAGCCTCGACGACGTGTCGCCCGAAGGAGTGGTCGCGGCGGCCGACTACCTGATCCAGCAGTCGGTCGAGGGCTGCGTGGCGATCGCCCCCCAGCGCGCCCTGGTGGAGGCGCTGGCGGCTTTGCCCGGACCCGGGCCCCTGGTCGCGGTCGAGGGCGGCGAGGGCTCGGGCCTTCCCGTCGTCTGCGTCGACCAGGTCCAGGGCGCCCACGACGCCGTCCGCCACCTGCTCGACCTGGGCCACACGACCGTCCACCACGTGGAGGGCGATCCCCTGTGGCTGGAGTCCGCGGCCCGGGTGGTCGGGTGGCGCCGGGCCCTGGAGGAGGCCGGCGCGCCGGTCCACGAACCGCTCCAAGGGGACTGGAGCCCCCGGTCGGGCTACGAGGTGGGCCTGGCGCTGGTGCGCAGGCGTGCCGAGGGGGAGCGGGTCACGGCGATCTTCGTGGGCAACGACCAGATGGCCATCGGCGTGCTGCGCGCGCTGCACGAGGCGGACCTGCACGTCCCCGGCGACGTCAGCGTGGTCGGCTTCGACGACGTTCCCGAGGCCGAGTACCTGACCCCGTCCCTGACCACCGTCCACCAGGACTTCGCCCAGGTGGGCCGGGAGAGCCTGGCCCTGCTGCTCGCCGAGATCGCCCGGGAGGGACCGGCCGACCCCTCAGGGGCCGAGCGCCGGGTCGTCCCGGCGCGGTTGCGGGTGCGCGGCAGCAGCGGGCCCCCGCCGCCGTGACCCCCTGAGACC
>NZ_LEKI01000292.1:0-3146 GCF_001029525.1 Nocardiopsis sp. RV163
GGGGCGGTGGGCGCCGGGATGCGGGGGTCGCGGATGTCCTAGAGTTCGTGCGTCGTCCCTCGCCCTGCCTTCGTACCCTGGGGGTTTCGTGACCGCCGAGTCCCTGTCCCGCGACCTCGCGGGCAAGCCCGAGGCGCTGATCCGGCTCGCCGAGCGCTTCCCGCGGTGGGATCCCTACGCCGCGCTGCCCGCTCTGCTCGACGACGAGCCCGCCGCGGTGCGGTTCCTGGGCCTGGGGGCTGCGCGGCACGCGTGCGAGGTGGCGGCGGCGCGGCTGCGGCGGGCGGGGATCGCGGCGAGCGCGGACTACTCCTCGTCGGCGGAGGAGCCCCCCGCGGGGCCCGAGACGCTCGTGGTCGCGGTGAGCCTGGGCGGTGGGCAGCGCGAGTTGTACACGGTGCTGGACCGCTACGTGGCGCGGTCGCCGGTGATCGTGCTGGCCCCGTCGGTGGACTCGGTGGTGGGGCGGCAGGCGGACCTGGTGGTGCCGCTGCACGCGGGCGAGGAGGCGAGCGGTGTGGGCTGTCGCGCCTACCAGCACGCGCTGGCCCTGCTCCTGTTGCTGGGGCACCGTCTGGGCGCGCCCGTGACGGGCGGCAGCCGGTCCCTGCCGGGACTGCTGCGCCGCGCGGCGAACGCGACGGCGTCGCTGTTGGAGAGCGCGCCTGGGTGGGTGCCCGAGGTGGCCCGGGTCCTGGAGTCGCCGCACGGCGTGCACATGGTGGCCCCGGCCGAGCGTATGGCTTCGGCCTGGCAGGGGGTGCGGGTGCTGCGCCAGGGGCCGGTGCGGGTGGCGCACGCGTGCGAGACCGGGGAGTGGTCGCACACCGACCGCCATCTGGCGGCGGTGACGGACTACCGGGCGCTGCTGTTCGCGGGTTCGGCCTACGACGAGCGCTTCGCCCAGCACCTGGGACAGCTGAGGGGGGCGTTCGTGGCGGTGGGCCCCACCCCCGGTCAGGAGCGGATGCCGGAGGCGGAGCTGACCGTGCGCTACCCGGGTGACACCGACCAGGACGTGAGCCTGCTGGTGGAGCCGCTGGTGGCGGAGTTGCTGGCGGCGCACTGGTGGCGCGGCCGGTAGGCGTCCACAGGCCCGGCCGGGGCGTTGCCCCGGTTCGGGCGGTCCGGGGAGGATGGGTTCGGGAGCCGCCCCCACTGCCGGGACGGACGCGGCGCCCCCGGATCAACGGGGGCCCGGCGGCCGTGCGGGCGCACCCCCTCACGTCGGCCTGTGGACGGCCGCGGTCAGGCCGAGGAGCGCACCCAGGAGGCGTACAGGTCGGCGTAGACGCCGGGCCCGTCGACCAGTTCGGTGTGCGGGCCGCTCTGCGCGATGCGCCCGTCGTCGAAGACCAGGACCCGGTCGGCGGCCTCGGCGGTGGAGAGCCGGTGCGCGATGGCCACGGAGGTGCGCCCGCGCGTGAGCCGGTCCAGGGCGCGCTGGATGCGCACCTCGGTGTGCGGGTCCACCGCCGAGGTGGCCTCGTCCAGCACGAGCAGGTCGGGGTCGGCGACGTAGGCGCGCACCAGGGCGACGAGCTGCCGCTCCCCGGCCGAGAGCGACTCCCCGCGCTGGCCCACGGGGGTGTCGAGTCCGTGGGCGAGGCTGTCGAGCCACTCGGCCAACCCCAGTTCGGTGACGGCGGCCTCCAGTTCGGCGTCGGTGCTCTCGGGGCGGGCGAAGCGGATGTTGTCCCCCAGGGAGCTGTCGAAGAGGAAGCCCTCCTGCGGGACCATCACCACGCGGCTGCGCAGGGAGGAGAAGGCCACCTCGCGCAGGTCGACGCCGTCGAGCCGGACGGTGCCCTGGGCGGGGTCCATGAGGCGGGTGAGCAGTTTGACGAAGGTGGTCTTGCCCGAGCCGGTCTCGCCCACCACGGCCACGCGGGTGCCGGGGGTGATCTCGACGTCGACGTCGTCGAGGACGACGGGGCCCTCGGGGTAGGAGTAGGTCACCCCGTCGAAGGAGACCCGGACCGGCCCGCGCGGCAGCACCCGACCCGCCTCGCCGGGGTCGGCGATGTCGGGGACGGTGTCGAGCACGCCCAGGACGCGGCGCCAGCCCGCGATGGCGTTCTGGGCCTCGTTGAAGATCTCGGTGGCCATCATCATCGGCTGGATGAACAGGGTCATCAGGAACAGGAAGGCGATGAGCTGCCCGGCGGTCAGCCCGCCGTCCAGGCCGAGCCAGACGCCGATGAGGACGACGGCGGTGTTGCCCAGGGCCGCGATGATCTCGGCGAAGGGCGAGACCGCCATGGACAGCCGCTGGGCGCGGACCTGGGAGCGGCGCGTGGTCAGGACGGTGGTGTCGATGCGCTCGGCGGTGCGCGCCTCGGTGCCGTGGGCGCGGATGACGGAGGCGCCCATGACGGTCTCGCCGATGACGCCGAGCATGTCGCCGGTGTTCTCGCGGACCTTGAGGTAGGCCTTGGAGAGCAGTTTCTGGAGCCAGCGCACGCCGAACAGCAGCGGCAGGAAGCAGATCCACACCACGAGGGTGAGCTGCCAGGAGTAGACCGCCATCAAAACGGTGGCGACCAGGAGCTGGCCGCTGCTGACCAGCAGGAGCAGGCCGCCCCACTGCATGAAGGTGCTGATCTGGTCGACGTCGCTGGTGACGCGCGAGACCAGGGCGCCCTTGCGCTCGCTGTTCTGGGTGAGCACGGACAGGTCGTGCACGTGCCGGAAGGCCTTGCGGCGCAGTGTGGCCAGGCCGGACTCGGTGGCCCGGTACAGGCGCACGTTCATCAGGTAGGAGCAGATCATGGTGACCACGAGCAGGGCGGCGCAGACGGCCACCATGCGGGTGACGAAGCCCAGGTCGGGCCCGTCCGCCCCGGTCAGCCCGTTGTCGATGATCTGCTGGACGGCGATGGGCACGATGACCTTGCCCGCGGTGGCCACGACGGCGAAGGCCAGGGTGAGCCACAGGCCGCGGGCGAACTCCGGGGAGAGCCGAAGGCCGCGCTTGAGCGTGTCCATCGCCCCCTCGGAGGAGCGGTGCAGTGACACGGCCGGGGCGTCGGGTGCGCGGCCGGGCCGCTCCTCCCCCTCCCGCTCTCGCTGCTCCTCGCGGGTGGGCGCGCTCATCGGGTGGCCTCCTCGGCGGCGTCGTCACGGTTGGGGCGGGCGGGTTCGAG
>NZ_LEKI01000293.1:0-3068 GCF_001029525.1 Nocardiopsis sp. RV163
CCTTCCGGGCCCTGTTGGAGGCGCGCGGCGTCGACTACACCACGTGGGAGGGCTGGCGGCGGATCGAGGCCCGCGAGGAGGAGCTGGGCGCCGGGGGTGCGCCGGGGGCTCGTGCGATGCTTCGGGCGGCCCGGAGGAATCCGGTTGCCGGGGGGACCGTTCGTCCACGCCTGACCGTCCTTCACTGGGTTGGCTGGAGATACCACGATGCCCCGCTCCCACCTCGGTGGGAGCGGGGCACGAGAGTGAGGGTCGGCATGGCGGTCGCCTCTCGGCGCGGGGCACAACGGGGCTCCTGGCCGTACGGTCACCCACCCGGAGGCGGGGCCGGACGCGGTATTCCGCGAAGGCAATTGTTGAGGCCCGGGGGACACTTGCTACCACACCGACCAACAGTGACTCTAACCCATCGGGCCGAGCCGTTGTTCCGTCACCGCCGGATGCCGCGCATGCGCAATCTCACGGTACCCGCGGGCGGAGGGGGAAGATGGTGGCCGGTCCCGCAGAGGGGCGCGGGACCGGCCGGGAAGCCCGCGAACCGGGGTCACCCCTGGCGCGCGATGCTGGTCTGCTCGTCCCTGGACAGGAGCTTGAGGCGCTTGCGTCCGCGCTCGGCGCCCAGCTCCTCCTCGCGGGCCTCGATCCGCCGCCAGCCCTCCCACGTGGTGTAGTCGACGCCGCGCGCCTCCAACAGGGCCCGGAAGGCGACCGGGTCGGGCTCGGAGGCTGGTGTGAGGGCCTCGCGGTCGGCCACCAGGTTGGTGACCGTCTCCAGTGCGTCGCCCTTGGTGTGGCCGATGAGGCCCACGGGGCCGCGCTTGATCCAGCCGGTGGCGTAGACGCCGTCCATCGGCTTCTCGTCCAGGTCCAGGACCCGGCCCCCGGCGTTGGGGACGACGCCGCGCTCCTCGTCGAAGGGCAGGTCGGCCAGGGGCGAGCCCAGGTAGCCGATGGCGCGGTAGACGGCCTGGACCTCGTGGTCCACGTACTCGCCGGTCCCCCGGACACCGCCGTCGCCGGTCAGCTCCATGCGCTCGGTCCGGAAGCCCGTGACGCGGTCCTCGCCGAGCACGGCCACCGGGCTGTGCAGGAAGTGCAGGTGCAGGCGGCGCTCGGCGCCGCGCGGGTCGCGGATCGCCCAGTTCTGCAGGACCTTGACGTTGGTCTTGACCTGGTTGGAGTCCTCGCAGGCCCGGAGGCTCCCCTCGTCCATGTCGAAGTCCTCGGGGTAGACGATGACCTCGACGCCGGGCTGCTTGTCCAGCTCGCGCAGCTCCATGGGGGTGGCCTTGCACTGGGCGATGCCGCGCCGGGCGAAGACGTGGACGTCGGTGATCTGCTTGGCGCGCAGCCCCTCGTACACGTTGTCGGTGATGTCGGTCTCCAGCAGGTCCTCGGCGCTCTTGGCGAGGATGCGGGCGACGTCGACGGCGACGTTGCCCGCGCCGATCACGGCGACGCTGGTGCCCTCCACGTGCCAGGACGGCGACACGTCGGGGTGGGAGTCGTACCAGAAGACGAAGTCGGCGGCGCCGTGGCTGCCGGGCAGGTCGATGCCCGGGATGTCCAGCGGTCGGTCACGGTCGCTGCCCGTGGCGAAGACGACCGCGTCGTAGTGGTGGCGCAGGTCCTCCAGCTTGAGGTCCACGCCGTACTCGACGTTGCCGTAGAAGGTGATCTCCGGTTTGTCCAGGATCTTGTGCAGCGCCCCCTGGATCTGCTTGATCCGGGGGTGGTCCGGGGCGACGCCGTAGCGGACCAGGCCGTAGGGGGAGGGCAGCTTGTCGAGGATGTCGATGCTGACGGACGTGTCGCACGCGGACAGGGTCTCGTCCTTGGTGAGCAGGTCCGCGGCGTAAATCCCCGCGGGGCCCGCACCCACGATTCCCACTCGCAGTGGTCGCGTCATCGCACAGCTCCAAGTCTTCGCGCCAGAGTCGGACGCCATCAAAAGGTAAGGCTCGCCTAATCTATCCGGTGTCTGCACCGGGAAAACCTACTATAAAGGTAGAGAATTCCGCTCCCCGTCCCGGGCCCGCATGGCGGGCCCGGAGGCCCCGCGGGGCCGTGGGCCCAGGCGGAACCCGGTAGGACCAGGTCGGGAGGCTGCCGCCGGCGCCCCGGGAGGTCCCTCAACAACAGGTCAACGCCCTGTCACCGGCTCCCCAGTTCCGAACGGGCTGTGAAGAAAGTCACCGTCGGCCGAGGCGGTCCCGCGTCCGTGGGCCGCGCCGGGGGGAGGGGAGGCCCGCTCCCCCGAAGACCGACCCTACTCGCCCGAGGGCCGACCCTGCTCCAGTTCGGCTTTGACCGAGGCGGCGAACCGGGGCACCTGCTCCTGCCCGGACAGCTTGGCGATGGCGGCCATGATGGCGTCGGTGGCCTCGCGGCGCGGGCGCGCCCTGTCCGCCCGGCCCTCCCACGGCGACAGGTCCACCGGCTCGCCGAAGCGCACGCCCACGCGGTTGAGGGAGGGCACCCTGCGGCCGGGGGGCAGGATCCGCTCGGTGCCCGCCAGGGCCACCGGCACCACCGGGGCGCCCGTGGTCAGCGCCAGCCAGGCCAGCCCCGTCTGCCCGCGGTAGAGGCGGCCGTCGGGGGAGCGCGTCCCCTCGGGGAAGATCCCGAAGACCTCGCCGCTCTCCAGCACCCCGAGGCTGTTGTCCATGGCCTCCTGGGCGCTCTGGCCCGGGCGCCGGTCCACCGAGAGCTGGCCGATGGCCCGCAGCGCGCGGGTGAACAGCCGCCGGGGCAGGGTCCCCTCGTCGAAGAGCTCCTGCTTGGCGATGAAGCGCACCGGCCGGGGACAGGCCACGCCGATGAAGAGCGGGTCGATCAGCGCCAGGTGGTTGACGGCCAGGATCGCCGGACCGCGACGGGGGACGTGGTGCGCGCCCTCCACGCGCTGGGGCCAAACGACACGTGTGGCGGGCGCGATGACGGTCTTGGCCGCTCCGTACAGGGTCACTCGGTCGCCTCTTCTCGGGGTGGGATGGGTCCGTGCGGGGGTGACGGACGTACGGAGGGCTCCCGTGTCCGCGTCTTCCGAGCCTATCGGGGGCGCGGGG
>NZ_LEKI01000294.1:0-2954 GCF_001029525.1 Nocardiopsis sp. RV163
CTCCCCTCCACTCCCCCCGTACCTCCTCCGGGTCCGGCTCCGGCGCCCCGAGCAGGGATCCGGCTCCCGCTCCCGCTCAGCCGACCGGTCCTGCCGGGTGGACGCGGGCCTACCGGGGCCGCAGCGGCGCGAAGGCGCCCTCGTCGGGGTGGTTTCCGGTGAGGCGGACCGGGTCGCACCCGACGGCCGAGGGGTCCAGCTCCAGCGGTACCGTCCGCGCGCTCCAGTCCGCCGCCACCGGCAGCGCCCGGTCGTCGGGGACCCTGAGGTGGGCGCGCACCGCCGGGTCGTCCTCCACCAGAGGTTCGAAGCGGCCCTCCACGCCCAGCAGTTCGGGGTAGTCGGTCCTGTCGACGGCTCGGGGCAGATCGACCACGCCGTCGCTGTCGTTGAAGCTGCTGGGTCGGCGTCCTCAGGGGACGGGAGGCGGGTCCCGGCGGACGTCGGGCACGGGGACCCGGTATCGGCGGTACCCGGCGCGGGGGCGGCCGGCACCGTCGGTCGCACGGCTGTGGAAGGGCGGCTCCGCACCCGGCCCAGCACCGCGGCCGCGGTGCTGGGCCGTCCACAGGGGGCCGGTGACAGGTTGGCGGGCGCCGTCGGCCGAGCATACGGGAAGCGACGCACACGACGAGGGAGAGCCCATGTGCCTGCACGGAACCGGTGAGACCGTCCGCTCGCGGAACGGTGGAGCCGGGCCGGGACCCGCCGGACCACCCGGTTCGCCGGGCCGCCCGCGCCCGTGGCCCACGGGCTTTCGCAGAGTGGCCGACCTCAGCCACGTGCTCTCTCCGACAATGCCCTCCTGGGGGCAGGACAAGCCCCGGCGCGAGAGCCTGGGAACCCCGGTGCCCGAGGGCGAGTTCGGCTTCTACCTGCAGCGGTGGACCCTGACCGAGCACTCGGGCACGCACCTGGACGCGCCGGGGCACGTGATCGGCGGCGGGCGGCTGGTCCCCGACATCCGGCCGGACGAACTCCTCGCCCCGGCGGCGGTGATCGACATCCGCGCCCGGGCGGCCGAGGACCCCGACACCACGGTGACGGTGGACGACGTCCTGGCCTTCGAGCGCGCGCACGGGCGGATCCCGGCGGGGGCGGCGGTGCTGATGTGCTCGGGGTGGAGCGCCCGGTGGGCGCGGGGCGACGAGGCGGTGCGCGGGGTGGCCGAGGACGGCTCCTGGCACTTCCCGGGGTTCGGCCCCGAGGCCTGCGAGTTCCTGGTCGAGCGGCGCGGGGTCGTAGGGGTGGGTGTGGACACGCTGAGCACCGACCCGGGCGAGTCGACCGACTTCCCCGCGCACGAGGTGGTGGGCAGAGCCGACCGCTGGGGGCTGGAGTCGCTGACCGGGCTGGAGCGGCTGCCGCCGAGCGGGGCGCTGATCAGCGTGGGGGTCATGGCCGGCCTGGACGCCTCCGGAGGCCCCAGCCGGGTTCTGGCCATGTGGTGAGGCGGCGCTCTTCAGCAGCCCTCGACCCGGGGCGCCGCCCCGCCGCCGGGGCTCCACTCCAGCAGCATGATGGTGGCATCGTCGCTGAAGCTGCCGCGCTGGTGGTCGTGGATGGCGTGGATCAGACGCCGCAGCGTCTCCGGGGCGGGTTCGTCGGCGGCGGTGGCGCGCATGATGAAGTCGGCGAACCTTTCGAGGCCGAACATCCGCCCCTGGCTGTCGTGCGCCTCGGTCACCCCGTCGGTGTAGAGCAGGATGCGGTCGCCGGGTTCGAGCTGGATACGGTGCACGGCGCGCGGCTCGGCCTCACCGAGCCCGAAGCCGAGCCCGAGCGGCACCTCGGGGGTCCGTTCCAGGGCGTCCTCCAGCAGGAGTCCGCGCCGCAGGAGCAGGGGCGCGGGATGTGCGCAGTTGACCCAGGCGAACTCCCCGGTGGACAGGTTCAGCGAGGCGAAGACGGCGGTACAGAAGCGGTCAGGGAGCCAGGAGGTGAGCGCGCCCTCCACGCTGTCGGTGAGTTCGCAGAGGTCGGCGCCGTTGCGCCGGGCGTTGCGGATCCCGGCCATGGCCACGGACGCGGTCAGCCCGGAGGCCAGGTCGTGCCCCATCGCGTCGAGGATGGCGGCGTGCAGGGTGTCCTTGGTGATCGAGTGGTCGAAGGCGTCGCCGCCCAACTGGTAGGCGGGTTCGAGGACGGCGGTGGACACGCCCCGCGAGGTGCCCAGGGTGCGGGGCGGCAGGAAGGCCCGCAGCATCTCGGTGCGCAGGTCCATCGCGCGGGTGCGGGTGTGGCGGACGTAGGTGTCGCTGTAGGCGCGTTTGGAGGTGACGACCAGGGCCAGCAGCGAGGCGAGCGCGTGGCAGCGGCGAAGGGTGGACTCGTCGAGCACGGGAGCCCTGATGTGCACGGCCCCCATGCGGTCGGCGCCGTCGCGCAGGGGAAGCCACAGACTCAGCTCGCCGTCGCCGCCCTCGACCAGCCGCAGCGTCTCGGAGCGGTAGGCCTCCCCGGCCGCGCTGGAGTCGATCTCGAGCGTCGGGCCGCCGAGCAGCGGGACGAGGAGGCGCTGTTGCAGGTCGACCAGGTACACGGAGACGCCGCTGAGGCCGATCCGCTCGCCGTAGCGGGCCGCCACTTCGAGGACCTCGATCGGGGCGCACCCGTGCACGGACCGGACCAGTTCCTCGAACAGTTGCGCGGCCTCGGCGGCCGGGACGGTCGTGTCGTCCATGTGCCCACCTCCCCCAGCAGTCTCACACCGCGGGCTCGGACGCGGGGGTTGCGGCGGACCGCGTGTCCCGGGGCGGGGCCGGTCCTCACCCGGGGTCAGGCCGAGCGGTCGCGGCGTTCGCCGTCCCGGTCGGAGCGGATGCGGGGGACGATGGTGGGGTTGACGTTGTCGATCACGGTCTCCCGCGTAATGATCACCTGACCCACATCCTCACGACTGGGCACCTCATACATCACCGACAACAACACCTCCTCGATAATCGCCCGCAACC
>NZ_LEKI01000295.1:0-2945 GCF_001029525.1 Nocardiopsis sp. RV163
GGCGGGTGGAAATCCAGACCGGCGTGCTCGGAGTCGGCGTAGTTCAGCCACCCCTCCATGTAGCCCGTGCAGATCCGCGTCCAGTGCCCGCGCAGCGGAGCGAACTTCTCGGTCTCGGCGGCCGAGCACACCACGTGCGCGATCTCGCCGCGCTCCAGCCGGTCCAGCAGGTCGCCCTCGGACAGGGAGGTGGGGGTCGGGCAGACCACGGCGCCGAGCTTGGTCGCGGCGAGCAGGGTCTCCCACAGCTCCACCTGGTTGCCCAGCATCAGCAGGATCCGGTCGCCAGGGTGCACGCCCTGGTTGTTCAGCCAGTTGGCCACCTGACCGGAGCGCTCCGACATCCGCCGGTAGGTGTACCTGGCCTGACCGCCGTCCTCCTCCACGATCCACAGCGCCGTCCGGTCCGGACGGCGCACGGCGACCTCGTCGAAGTAGTCCAGCGCCCAGTTGAACCGCTCCGGCCGGGGCCAGGCGAACTCCCGGTGCGCCCTCTCCTGGTCCTCGCGCAGGTCCAGGAGCAGGTCCCTGGCGGCGCGGAACTCGGCCGCGCCCTCGGCTGCCGTCTCTCTCGACATGTGGCGACCTCCGGTTCGTGGACAGGGCGCCGACCGCACTGTCCGCCGGTCCCGCCCGGGTGGGGCGGTGCAACGGGTGTGCCCCGCTGGTCCTACCCGGGATGCGCCGCCGTGACGCTTGGGGGCCGTCGCCCGGACGTGCCCCGGACCTCGGGGCGGTTCGGGCGCCCGTCGGGGACGGTGGCCGCATACGGCCCCGCGCGGCGGGTCCCGCTGGCTCTAGGATCTGTGGTCATGGAGGAACTTCGCGGACACCACGGAACATGGCGGATCGACGACGAGACGATCCGTATCCGCTTCGACTCCGGCCGGAAGGTGCCGACCCTGTTCCGGTCGCTGGGGAGCTGCTCGGTTCCGCTGGCCGCCGTCCGCGAGGTCGACTTCGACCGGGGCACCCGCAAGCACGGGTGGCGGATGCGGCTCCGGCTGGTGGAGGACACCGACCCCTACGCGCTCCTGGGAGTCCCCGGCCGGGACGCGCTCACCCCGCTGCTGATCACCGGTCCGCACGACGGAGAACTGCTCGCCGAGTACTACTCCGAGCAGATCGCCTCCTCGGCCCGTTTCGCCCGTGAGACCAGCACCGGGCAGACCGATCCGCGCGAGGTCGCCCTGGGGCTGGTGGGCCGCGTCCCCCTCCAGGTGCGCACCGCCGAGGGCACGGCCTCCTTCGACGGGACCCGGGTGCGCCTCCAGTGGGACAACTGGCTGGCCAGCACGGCCAAGCAGAAGGAGAAGGCCCGCGACTACCGGCTCTCCGAGATCGAGTCCGTGCACTGGTACCCGCCGGTCGACGTCACCGAGGGCTACCTGCGCGTCGTGCTGCGCGGGGTGACCATCCCCGAGGCCACGGCGCTGGACCACGACTTCTTCACGCTGGCCTCGCACGGGTCCAAGGGCAGCGAGGAGACCCTGCTGATGGCCGCCACCGTCAACGCCCACGTCGCGGCGGACGAGGAGCCCCGGCAGGAGCGAGCCGCGCTCGGCGCGGCGGACGAGGACGGCAGCGAGGCGATCTTCGCCAAGATCCGCGAGCTCGGGCGGCTGCACGCCGAGGGCCTGCTCACCGACGACGAGTTCAGCGCCAAGAAGGCTCAACTGCTCGACCGCCTCTGACCGCGCCCCGCGTGTGTTCGCGCCCGGTGGACGCCCGGGACGCCGTACCCTCTCCTCGTCGTTCTCCGTCAGGCTTCCGCCGGACACCTCCGTCCGCGGCGCCCGACTCCGCCGGGCTCCCCGGGGAGGAACCACGTCCACGAACACGTCCACGAAAGGCCTCACGCTTTGCGTACCTTGTACCCGCCCATCGAGCCGTACGACTCGGGGATGCTCGACGTCGGCGACGGACACCGCGTCTACTGGGAGCTGTGCGGCAACCCCGCGGGCAAGCCCGTGGTGTTCCTGCACGGCGGTCCCGGCGGCGGATGCGTGCCCGACCACCGCAGGCTCTTCGACCCGGAGCGGTACCGGATCCTGCTGTTCGACCAGCGCAACTGCGGTCGCTCCACCCCGCACGCCAGCCAGATGGACACCGACCTGTCCACCAACACCACCTGGGCGCTGGTGCGGGACATGGAGCGGCTGCGCGAGATGATCGGCGCGGAGTCCTGGCAGGTCTTCGGCGGGTCCTGGGGTAGCTGCCTGGCGCTGGCCTACGCCCAGCGCCACCCGGACCGCGTCAGCGAGCTGGTCGTTCGCGGCGTCTTCACCCTGCGCGGGAGCGAGCTGCGCTGGTTCTACCAGGAGGGCGCCTCCCAGCTCTTCCCGGACCTGTGGGAGTCCTACCTGGAGCCCATCCCCGAGGAGGAGCGCGGCGACCTCATCGCCGCCTACGCGCGCCGCCTGAACTCGCCCGACCGGGAGGAGCGCCTGGCCGCCGCGCGCTCGTGGAGCGTGTGGGAGGGGTCCACGGTGACCCTGCTGCCCAACCACGAGCTGCGCGAGCACCACGCCGACGAGGACTACGCGCTGGCCTTCGCGCGGATCGAGAACCACTACTTCGTCAACCGCGGGTTCCTGGAGCCCGACCAGCTCATCGACGGCGCGGAGGCGATCCGGCACATCCCCGGCGTGATCGTGCAGGGCCGCTACGACGTGTGCACCCCGGCCCGCACCGCCTACGACCTGCACAAGGCCTGGCCGGAGGCGGACTTCCACATCGTGGACGACGCCGGGCACGCGTTCAACGAGCCGGGCATCCTGAACCTCCTGATCGAGGCGACCGACCGCTTCGCGGAATAGGGGTCCGGTCCCGGGGCGGGGGGCCGCCCCGGGACCGCGGCCGTGACGCGGGGCTGGAGCCGCCGCCCACGCGTTCCCCGACCGGCCCGGTCGGGGCGCGGACGCGGCGGGGCGTGCGAGGGAGTG
>NZ_LEKI01000296.1:0-2728 GCF_001029525.1 Nocardiopsis sp. RV163
CAGGAGCTGCATGACCGCCTCCTCGTCGCTGAGGGCGGCGCGGTGCCGGATCATCCGCGTCGTGAGGTCGTCCGCGGGTTCGCGGCGCCTGGCCGCCACCGCCTCCGACAGCACCCGCTCCCCCTCCCCACAGAGGAACAGCGCCTTCATGAACAGTTCCGAAGCCGACCCCCGTCGCCTCCTGGTCAACCGGTACCGTCTGGACGAGGTCATCGGCTCCGGCGGCATGGGGCGGGTCTGGCAGGGCACCGACACCCTCCTGGACCGGCCGGTCGCCGTCAAGGAGCTGACCACGCCGCCGAACCTGCCCCCGCACGAGGTCGAGGTGCTGCGCACCCGAATGCTGCGCGAGGCGCGCAGCGCCGCGCAGCTCAGCCACCCGGCCATCATCACGGTGTTCGACGTGGCCGAGGAGGACGGCCGCCCGTGGATCGTCATGGAGCTGGTCCGCGGCCCCTCCCTGGGCGACCTCGTCCGCGACGAGGGCGCGCTGCCGGTCCGGCGGACCGCCGGGATCGGCGAGCAGATGGCGGCGGGGCTGGCCGAGGCGCACGCCCGCGGCATCGTGCACCGCGACATCAAGCCGGGCAACGTGCTCATCGCGGGCAACGACCGCGCGGTCCTGACCGACTTCGGCATCGCCCACCTGGACGGCTCCACCCACCTGACCAGCACCGGGCTGCTGATCGGCTCCCCGAGCTACCTGGCCCCGGAGGTCGCGCACGGGCACTCGGCCACCCCGGCCTCGGACATGTGGGCCCTGGGCGTCACCCTCTACCAGGCGGTCGAGGGCACCCTGCCCTTCGAGCGGCCGACCCCGATGGCGACGCTGACCGCCATCGTCACCCAGGACCTGCCCGAGCCGGTCAACGCCGGTCCGCTGCGCCCGGTCCTGGAGGCCCTGTGCGAGAAGCGCCCGGAGGACCGGCCGTCGGTCGGCGAGGTGCGCGCCCTGCTGCGCGAGATCCGGGACGCGGACGACACCCCCGAGACGGTCGCGCCCACGATGGTCGCCACCGTGCCCGCGGCCTCCTCCGGCTCCGTCCGGCGGACGCTGCTGGTCGCCGCCGCCGTGTTCGTGCTCCTCGTCGTGGGCGCCACCGCCAGCCTCCTGGTGAGCATGAACCGCTCGGGCGGGGCCGACACCGGGCTGGTCGACGGCTCGGATCAGGAGGCCGCCGCCGACCCCGGCGCGGAGGAGTCGGCTCCCCCCGCCGGGGAGAGCTCGTCCGCTGCCGAGGAGACGCCGCGGGAGCCCGCGGAGCCCTCGGACGAGGAGTCGGAGGAGGAGCGGGACGAGGACGGTGTGGAGGAGGTCTGGGGGCCCCTCACCCGCCACGAGGACTCCAGCGGCTTCTCCGTGGACGTCCCCGAGGGTTGGAACGTCGAGCGCGAGGGCCACATGGTCTACTTCCGAAACCCCGACGGCGGCTACCTGCTGGTGGACCAGACCGACAACCCCAACCCCGACGCCGGGGACGACTGGCGCGAGTTCGAGCCCGTCGGCAGCGGCAACTTCAGCGGCTACGAACTGATCGGCATCGAGGACGTCGGGGCCGACTGGGCGGAGGACTACGTCAGCGCCGCCGACTGGGAGTTCACCTTCGGCAACGGCGACATGCACGCCATCAACCGCGGCTTCCACACCGAGGACATCGGCTACGCCCTGTTCCTGGTGGCCGACAACGACCACCCCGAGCAGAACCGGGCGCTGCTGGACCACATGTCCCGCGGCTTCGAACCGGCCGACGGGGACGGCTGAGCGGTCAGAACACCGAGCAGTTGGTGATGTCGGTGAAGGCCTCCAGGGCCAGCGCCGCCGTCACCGAGTTGCCCTTGGCGTCCAGGCCGGGCCCCCACGCCGCCACCGAGCAGCGCCCCGGCACGATCGCGAGGATGCCGCCGCCCACCCCGCTCTTGCAGGGCAGGCCGACGCGGTAGGCGAACTCGCCCGCGGCGTCGTAGGTGCCGCAGGTGAGCATCACCGCCATGACGCGGCGCGCGTCGGAGCGGCTGAGCAGTTGGGAGCCGTCCGCACGCCTGCCGTGGCGCGCCAGCAGCAGCCCCACCCGTGCCAGCTCCTCGCAGCTGACGGTGATCGCGCACTGCCGGAAGTAGTGGTCCAGCACATCCGGTACCGGGTTGCGCATGTTGCCGAAGCTCGCCATGAGGTAGGCCAGCGCCCGGTTGCGGTCGCCGTGCTCGTCCTCCGAGCGCGCCACCGGGTTGTCCGTGTGCAGGTCGGGGTCGCCGGTCTCCGCGCACAGCAGCTCTCCCAGCGCGCCGACGGCGTCCCCGGTGTCGGTCAGCAGTTGGTCGGTGACGATGAGCGCGCCCGGGTTGATCATGGGGTTGCGGGGCACGCCGCTCTCGAACTCCAGCTGGTACAGGGAGTTGAAGGAGTTGCCCGACGGCTCCCGGTGGACCCGCTTCCACACGCTGTCCCCGGATCTGCTCATCACCAGCGCCAGGGTGAACACCTTGGTGATGCTCTGCATGGAGAAGCGCGTCCGTGAGTGGTCGCCGACGCTGTACAGGTCGCCGTCCACCGTGGCCACGGCGAACCCGAACTCGTCCGGGTCCACGTTGGCCAGTTCGGGGATGTAGTCGGCGACCCGGCCCTCGCCGATGTGCGACCGAACCCTCCCCATGACGGCGTCGAGCACTTCTCCGTAGTAGTCGCGGTCGCTCACCTCGGCCCCCGCCCCCTTCCGTGTCGGTGTCCCTC
>NZ_LEKI01000297.1:0-2670 GCF_001029525.1 Nocardiopsis sp. RV163
CCCCCGCCCTGCCGCTGCGCACCGACCCCGCCGACATCGACCGGCCCCGGTTCACCCGCAGGGCCGAACGGCTCGACCCGAAGGAGTGGAACGCCCTCACCGGCCTGGCCCGCACCGCGGGCGTCACCCCCGCCACCCTGCTGCTGGCCTGCTACGGCGAGGTCCTCGGCAGGTGGAGCGGGCAGACCGGACTCAGCCTCACCCTCACCCTGTTCAACCGCCACGACCTGCACCCCCACATCGGCCGCGTGCTCGGCGACTTCACCTCCCTGTCGCTGACCTCCTACCACCGCGCGCCCGGCCAGGACCCGGCCGGGGCGGCCCGCGACCTCCAGCGCCGCCTGGGCCGGGACCTGGACCACCGGGAGGTGCCCGCCGAGGAGGTGCTGCGCGAGCTGGCGCGGCGCACCGGCACCGCCCAACCCGGGATCCCCGTGGTGTTCACCAGTTCCCTGGGTGTGGGCGAGGGGGTGTCCATGGACCTGTCCCCGGAATTCCCACGGCGCGTGTGGGGCCTGTCCCAGTCGCCCCAGGTGTACCTGGACAACCAGGTCCTGGAGAGCGGCGGCGGACTGGAGGTGTACTGGGACGCGGTGGAGGACCTGTTCCGCCCCGGGGTCCTGGACGCCATGTTCGCGGCCTACCTGGAACTGCTGCACGCGCTCGCCCGCGACGGCGAACAGGGCTGGGAGCAGGCCTGCGCCCGGATGCTGCCCGCGGACCAGCGCGTGGTGCGCGCCTCGGTCGACGCCCCCTCCGGGACCGCCCGGAAGGCCCTGCTGCACGACGCCTTCTTCGACGGCGCGGCCGCACGCGCCGACGCACCCGCCCTCGTCACGGACCGCGCCGTGACCACCCACGGCCAACTGGCGGACCGGTCCCTGCGCGTCGCCGCCGGACTGGTCGAACGCGGCGTGCGGCCCGGCGACGCGGTCGCGGTGTGCCTGCCCAAGGGCCCCGACCAGGTCTGCGCGGTCCTGGGCGTCCTGGCCGCCGGAGCCCTCTACGTTCCGGTCGGCGCGGGCCAGCCCCCGCTGCGGCGCGAGCGCATCCACCGCGCGGCCCGGACCGTGCTGGCCGTCGGCGACGGCACCGGCGCGCCCCGGTCCGCCGACGTGGCAGAACTCCTCCAGACCCCGCCCCTGGACGCGCCCGTGCCGTGCGACCCCGGCGAGGCCGCCTACACGATCTTCACCTCCGGTTCCACCGGGGAGCCCAAGGGCGTGGAGGTCTCCCACGCCGCCGCGCTCACCACGGTCGCCGAGATCAACGACCGCTACCGGGTCGGCCCCGGCGACCGGGTCCTGGCCCTGTCCGCGCTCGACTTCGACCTGTCGGTCTACGACGTGTTCGGCCTGCTCGGCGCGGGCGGCGCGCTCGTCCTGCCCGAGGAGGACGAGCGCCGCGACCCCGAGCGCTGGCGCGCGTTGTGCGCCGAGCACGGCGTCACCGTCTGGAACACCGTCCCCGCCCTGCTCGACATGCTGCTCCTGGCCTCGCAGGACAGGGGGCTGCCCTCCTCGCTGCGGCTGGCCCTGGTCTCCGGGGACTGGGTGGGCGGCGACCTGGCGCCGCGCCTGCGCGAGGCGAGCGGCGCACGCGTCCACCTGGTGGCCCTGGGCGGCGCCACGGAGGCCGCAATCTGGTCCAACGCCTTCGACGGCGGCCACGTCCCGCCGGGGTGGCCCTCGGTGCCCTACGGAACGCCGCTGCGCGAGCAGCGCTACCGGGTGGTGGACCCCCACGGGCTGGACTGCCCGGACTGGGTGGCGGGGGAGCTGTGGATCGGCGGGGCCGGAGTCGCCCTCGGCTACCGCGGCGATCCCGAGCGCACGGCCGCCCGGTTCGTCACCGCAGGGGGAGAGCGCTGGTACCGCACCGGCGACCGGGGCCGCTACCGTCCGGGCGCGCTCCTGGAGTTCCTCGGCCGCGCCGACCGTCAGGTCAAGGTGGGCGGCCACCGGCTCGAACTCGGTGAGGTCGAGGCGGCTCTGGAGGACCACCCCGGCGTGCGCCGTGCCGCGGCGCTGACGGTGGGGGAGCGCACCTCCCGCAGGGTGGTCGCCTTCGTCACCGAGGACGGCGAGGGGATCGGCGCCGGGGACGGTTCCGGCGTCGTGGCCGACGGCCTGGCCCGCCACCTCGCCGCCCGGCTGCCCGCGCACGCCGTTCCCGGCAGCGTGCGCACGGTCGGGGAGATGCCCCTGACCGCCAACGGCAAGGTCGACCTGCGGGCGCTGGAGGAGCTGGCCGCCGCCGAGGCCGGTCCGGGCGGCGCCCCGCTCGCGGACGGTGTGGAGGAGCACATCGCCCGCGTCTGGGGCGAGCTGACCGGCACCGCCGTCGAGGACCGCGACGCGAACTTCTTCGCCCTGGGCGGCACGAGCCTGCTGGCCATCCGCATGATCACAGTTCTGCGGCGCGAACTCAGCGAGGAGCTGTCCACCCGGGCCTTCCTGTCCGCGCCCACACTCGCGGCGCTCGCCGACCAGGTCCGCGCGACCGGGGCGGACGACGTCCAGGACGGGGTGATCTGACCTAGCAGCACCCGTCCCGTCAGCCCCTCCCGCGCCGTCCCTCGCTCCGGCCCAGCCCGGGGCCGTCCCACACGAACCGTCCGCCACCGACCACCCCCGCGTTCACCACGCGTACCGGCCACCCCCTGTGTGA
>NZ_LEKI01000298.1:0-2653 GCF_001029525.1 Nocardiopsis sp. RV163
GCCCACGCGCAGGCGCGACACCCGCTCGCGTATCCGCTCCACCAGATCGTCGGCCACCGAGTCCACCACGCACGGAGGGAACGACGACCATGACACCAACCGCCATCGAGGTCCGCGGCGTCGACAAGCGCTTCGGCCGCTTCCAGGCCCTGGACAAGCTGAACCTGACCGTCCGCACGGGCCAGGTCGCGGGCTTCCTCGGGCCCAACGGCTCCGGGAAGTCCACCACCATCCGCGTCCTGCTCGGCCTCCTCAGGGCCGACGCCGGGACGGTCGTCCTGCTCGGCGGCGATCCCTGGCGGGACGCCGTCGCCCTGCACCGGCGCCTGGCCTACGTGCCCGGCGACGTCACCCTGTGGCCCAACCTGACGGGAGGGCAGGCGATCGACCTGCTCGGGCGGCTGCGCGGCGGGCTCGACCCCGCACGCCGCCGGGAACTGCTGGCCCGCTTCGAACTGGACCCGACCAAGAAGGCGCGCGCCTACTCCAAGGGCAACCGGCAGAAGGTCGCCCTGGTAGCGGCACTGGCCTCCGACGCCGAGCTGCTCGTCCTCGACGAACCCACCTCCGGCCTGGACCCGCTCATGGAGGCCGTGTTCACCGAGTGCGTCCTGGAGGCCAAGGCCCGGGGCCGCACCGTGCTGCTCTCCAGCCACATCCTCTCCGAGGTGGAGAAGCTCTGCGACACCGTCACCATCATCCGCAGGGGGCGCACGGTGGAGTCGGGCACCCTGGACGACCTGCGCCACCTGACCCGCTCCTCCGTGCGCGCCACCGTCACGGGGGACGCCCGGCTCCTGGAGGGCGCCGACGGGGTGCACGACCTGCGGCTCGACGGCGACACCGTCGCCTTCGACGTGGACAACACCCGCATGGGCGCCGTCATGGGCACGCTCACCGGCCTCGGCATCCGCTCCCTGGTGAGCAACCCGCCCTCGCTGGAGGAGCTGTTCCTGCGCCACTACGGCGACGAGCTCGCGGCGTACGGGACCGAAGGCGACGGGGGGACCGCGGCATGAACGCGTTCGCCGGCACCGGCACCCTCGTCAGGTTCGTCCTGCGCCGCGACCGCCTCCGGCTGACCGTCTGGACCCTGGCCCTGGTCGGCACCGTCGTCGCGACCGTTCCGACGCTCGGCGACATGTTCTCCACCGACGCCCAGCGCCAGGCCCGGGCGGCTCTCATGGGGACCCCGACCGGCGTCGTCTTCGGCGGCCCGGGGTACGGGCTGGACGACTACCAGCTCGGCCCGATGGTGGTCAACGAGCTGACCATGAGCGTGCTCATCGCCCTGGCTGTCATGAGCGTCCTGCACGTGGTCCGGCACACCCGCGCCGAGGAGGAGAGCGGCCGCGCCGAACTGCTGCGCGCCAGCGTCCTGGGCACGAGCGCCCAGATGACCGCCGCGCTGGTGACCGTCTCGGCCGTCAACCTGCTCATCGGCGCACTGAGCGCACTGGCCTTGGCGGGCAACGGCCTGGCGGTCGCCGACTCCGCGGCCTACGGGCTGGGGCTGGCCTTGGCCGGGATCTCCTTCGGCGCCCTCGCCGCCGTGTGCGCGCAGATCACCGAGCACGGACGCACCGCCGCGGGCCTGGCCTTCCTGGCCACCGGCGTGCTGTTCCTGTGCCGGGTCGTCGGCGACATGGCCCGGGAGGGCGGCAACGCGCTGTCCTGGCTGTCGCCGTTCGCCTGGGTCCAGCAGACACGCGTGTTCGACGACCTGCGCTGGTGGCCGCTGGCGCTGTACGCGGTCCTCGTGGCGGTGCTCTTCGCGCTGGCCTACGCCCTGGCGGACCGGCGCGACCTCGGCGCGGGCCTGGTCTCCTCCCGGCCCGGTCCGGCCGGCGCGGGCGGGCTGCTCAACGGCGTGTTCGCGCTGCACCTGCACCAGCAGCGCGGGGCGATCCTCGCCTGGACGGCCGCGGTCTTCCTCTTCGCCCTCGCGTTCGGCTCGCTGGCCACGGAGGTGGAGGGGATGCTGGAGGAGAACCCCGACCTGCTGGCCGTCCTCGGCGACTCAGCCGACGACGTCACCGGGGGCTTCCTCGGCACCATGAGCGGTTACGTGCTGATGGCCGCGTCGGCCTACGCCGTCATGTCCGTACTGCGGGCGCGGGGCGAGGAGACCTCCGGGCGCGCCGAGCTGACCCTGTCCGCGGCCGTCGGCAGGGTGCGCTGGTTCGGCGGCGCCCTGCTGGTCAGCGCGCTGTCCTCGGCGGTGATCGTGGCGGCGGGCGGCGTCGGCACGGGCCTGAGCGCGTCCGCGGCCCTGGAGGACCCCTCCTGGACGTGGACGATGACCGGGGCCGCCCTGGCCCAGCTACCGGTGGCCCTGCTGTTCGCCGCGCTGACCGCGCTGCTGGTGGGGACGGCCCCGCGCCTGACCCCGCTGGTGTGGGCGTGGCTGGGCTACAGCCTGCTGGTCTCGCTGCTCGGACCGATGCTGGGCCTCGACGACCGGCTGCTGGAGCTGAGCGCGTTCGGGCTGCTGCCCCAACTGCCCGCCGACGAGTTCGACGCCGTCCCGGTGGCCGCCGCGCTGGGAGCGGCGCTCGCGGCCAACGCGATCGGCCTGGCGGGGTTTCGCCGCCGGGACCTGGTCGGCGTCTGACGGGGACGCGACCGGGGGCGCCGCCGAGCGGGGGGCGGG
>NZ_LEKI01000029.1:0-44813 GCF_001029525.1 Nocardiopsis sp. RV163
CTGCCCGACCCCCGATCGCTCCACCAGCCCCACGGCGTCCACGGCCCCAGCCGCGTTTACGACCACGCCGTCTTCGCCTGGACCGACGCCGCCTGGACCGGGCGTCCCCTCGCGGGCGCCGTCGTCTACGAACTCCACGTGGGCACCTTCACCCCCCAGGGCACCCTCGCCGCCGTCGCCGACCGCCTCGACCACCTGGTCGACCTCGGCGTCACCCACGTCGAACTCATGCCGGTCAACGCCTTCGACGGAACCCACGGCTGGGGCTACGACGGCGTCCTGTGGGCGGCCGTCCACGACCCCTACGGCGGCCCCGACGCCCTCAAGGCCCTCGTCGACGCCTGCCACCGCCGCGGCCTGGCCGTCCTGCTCGACGTGGTCTACAACCACCTGGGCCCCTCGGGTGCCTACATGCCCCGTTTCGGCCCCTACTTCCGCGGCGAGAACGCCTGGGGGCCCTCCCTCAACCTGGACGGCCCCGACTCCGACCCGGTCCGCCGCACGGTCCTGGACAACGCCCTGGACTGGATGCGCCACTACCACCTGGACGGACTGCGCCTGGACGCCGTGCACGCCCTGCGCGACGACCGCGCCACCCCGCTGCTGGCCGAACTCGCCGAGGAGGTGCAAGCCCTCGCCGCCGCCCTGAACCGGCCGCTGTCCCTGGTCGCCGAGTCCGACCGCAACGACCCCCGCACCGTCCTGCCCCGGGAGGCGGGCGGCCTGGGCATGACCGCCCAGTGGTCCGACGACCTCCACCACGCCCTGCACGTCGCCCTCACCGGGGAGGCGCACGGCTACTACGCCGACTTCGCTGACCCCGGGGCTCTGCCCGCCGCGCTCACCCGCGCGTTCTGGCACACGGGCACCCGCTCCAGCTTCCGCGGCCGCACCCACGGCGCGCCCGTGGACACCGCGCGCGTCCCCGGCAGCCGCTTCCTGGCCTATCTGAGCACCCACGACCAGATCGGCAACCGGGCCCGGGGCGACCGCATGGGCGAACACCTCTCCCCGGGCCTGCTGGCCTGCGGCGCCGCGCTGGTGCTGTGCTCCCCCTACACCCCCATGATCTTCATGGGGGAGGAGTGGGGGGCCGCCACGCCCTGGCCGTTCTTCGCCTCCTTCACCGACCCCGAACTGGTCAGGGGCGTGCGCGAGGGCCGCCGCCGCGAGTTCGCGGAGCTGGGGTGGGCCGAGGAGGAGATCCCCGACCCCATGGCCCCGGCCACCCGCGACGGCGCCGTCCTGGACTGGTCCGAGCCCGGACGCGAACCGCACGGGCTGGTCCTGGACACCTACCGGGCGCTCATCGCCCTGCGGCGCGTGGAACCGGAGCTGTCCGACCCTCGTCTGGACCGCTCCGCGGTCCAGACGGGGGGCGGCGGGCGCCAGCTCGTCCTGGTCCGGGGGGACCTGCGGGTGGTGTGCAACCTGGACGCCGAGGGCGCCGAGGTGGAGCTGGACGCGGCCCCGCGCGAACTCCTGCTCGCCAATGGCGAGCCCAGGACCGCGGGGACCACCGTCACCGTGCCGGGGGAGTGCTTCGCCGTCCTGAGGGTGTGAGCAGTGCGCGGCGGGGCCGCCCCGCGCGCGAACCCGCCCCGGAGCACCGGAACGTCACCGCGGCCCCCTAGCCTCGGTACGGCCCGCGACCCCGTGACGGAAAGGCACCACATGAGCGGCGACGCCTGGACACTCGACCGGAGCTTCGAAGCGCCCAACGGAACCGTGCGCTGGGCCCGGTTCGGGGACGGGGACCCGGTCGTGCTGCTGCACGGCACGCCCTTCTCCTCCCACGTCTGGCGCCACGTCGCCCGCGCCCTGAGCTCCCGGTTCACCGTCCACGTGTGGGACATGCCCGGCTACGGGGCCTCGGCCAAGCACGAGGGGCAGGACGTGTCGCTGGCCGCCCAGCAGGCCGCGTTCACCGCCCTGCTCGACCACTGGGGGCTGGAGCGCCCGGCCGTGGTGGCGCACGACTTCGGCGGCGCGGTGGCCCTGCGCTCGGCCGTCCTGGACGGGGCCGCCTACGACCGCCTCGCCCTGGTCGACGCGGTCAGCGTCCGACCCTGGGGAAGCGACTTCTTCCGCCTCGTCAACGCCAACGCTGACGTCTTCGCCGCGCTGCCCCCGCACCTGCACGAGGCGCTGGTGCGCGCCTACGTCTCCTCGGCGGCGCACCGCGCGCCCCGCACCGACGTCCTGGACGCGCTCGTGCGCCCCTGGCTGGGCGAGGACGGGCAGCCCGCGTTCTACCGGCAGATCGCCCAGGCCGACGAGCGCTACACCGCCGAGGTCGAGGACGCCTACGCCGAACTGGACCTGCCGGTGCTGGTGGTGTGGGGCGAGGAGGACACCTGGCTCCCCCTGGACCGGGGTCGACGGCTCGCCGCCGCGATCCCCGGGGCGCGGTTGCGCGTCCTGCCCGGGGCCGGGCACCTCGTCCAGGAGGACGCACCGGCCGAGCTGACCGCCGCCCTCCTGGACTTCCTGGGCTGAGGGCGCCCGGGCCGGTCAGCCGACCGGCCCGGTGGACACCGTCTCCTCGCCGTCGTGGCGGTCGCGTGACGCGCGGGCTCAGCCCTCCAGCGCCCGGAAGACCTCCAGCCACTGCCCCGGGTCCACGTGACCGACGGGGGCATTCGGCGCGATCCCGGCCCGGGCCAGCGCCCGGTCCACCCGCCGGACGGGGTGGGCGCGGCGCAGCGACGCGCCCAGCGATCCGCCCGCGCCCCCGAAGCCCAGCTCGACCAGGCGCCGGTAGCCGCTCATCCGCACCGGATCCACCAGGGGCGTCCGCCGCCTGCGCAGCACCAGGATGCCCGAATCCACCCGGGGCACCGGACGGAACCGCTGCCGGTCGATCCGCCCGGCCAGCGACCACGACCACTCCGGCCAGGTCATCACCGTCAACCGGCTCCACCGCCCGAACCCGCCGGTGCGCTTGCGCGCGTACTCCAGCTGGGTGACGAGGGTGGCCGAGGCCAGGCCCCGCGCGCCCAGGCACCAGCGCACGATGTCCGCGGTGCGCGCGTAGGGGATGTTGCCCACCAGGTGGAACTCGCCCCGCGGCGGGCGCACCCGGGTGAAGTCGGCCCGCACCACCCGCACCCCGCTCGCGGGGTCGCGGTAGCGCGCGGAGAGCCGTTCGGCCAGGCGCGGGTCGATCTCGTAGGCCAGGACCCGGCGGGCGGCCGGGGCCAGGAAGCGGGTGAGGGCGCCCTCACCCTGTCCCACCTCCACCACCAGGTCGGCGGGGCCGATCCCGGCCGCCGCCACCACGCGGCGTGCTGAGCCCGGGTCGGCGAGGAAGTTCTGGGAGAAGCGGCGCCGGTTGTCACCGGCACCCGTGCGACGGGAGCGTTCGGTACGTGCCACGGAAGGTCCGTTCCAGCCACCATGCGGTGGCCGACGAGGACGGGCGGCACGGACGGGCGCGCGCCACAAGGCGCGCGACAGCGCGAAAGGAGGTCCGGGCAGCCCGTCCGAGGGAAGAAGGGACGCGACTGTGCCTGGACCGGAGGGTCACACGGGGAGGAAGAGGTGTCGTCCGCGGTCGTCGCCGGGCCGACCGCCGTGCGGGCGCGCACGGGCGCGCCCGCGCCGAAGGCGGCGGCGGGCGGCGCACCCCTCCCGGGCCGTCCGGGCACGCCGTGGGGACACGCGCGCGAAGCGGAGGACGGGGAGGGGCTGGGCCCCCGGCGGGCCGGACGGACCCCGCGGGCGGGGTCTGCCGGCTGCCGGGACGGCGGACTACCGGCCCAGGCGCGGGGACCGGGGCCGGACGACGTGGGTGTGGCAGCTCACCGGCCAGGCGTGGGCCCGGCGGATGATGGCCTGGAAGCAGCACATGGCGACCAACCTAGGAGTCCCCACGCGTCAACGGCAACCGGTTTTCCCGGCCGCTGGCCCGTGCCAAAAAGGGCTCGCCGCCCCCGGGCCGACCACGCCATACTCGCCCCCATGCCCGACTTCGCGGACTTCGACACCCGCCACTACCGCACCGTCGACGTGGCCACCGGCTACGACGGCTGGTCCAGCACCTATGAGGACTCCGTCCTGGACGCCATGGACCTCGCCCTCCTGGACGGCCTGGCCGTCCCCGACTGGCCGGCCGTCGCCCGCGCCGCCGACCTGGGCTGCGGCACCGGCCGCACCGGTTCGTGGCTGCGCGGACGCGGGGCCGGGAGAGTGGACGGAGTCGACCTCAGCCCCGGCATGCTGGCGCTGGCCGACAGGCGCGGCGCCCACGACAGCCTCACCCGGGGCGACGTGCGCGACACGGGCCTGCCCGGCGCCGCCTACGACCTGGTCATCGCCTCCCTGATCGACGAGCACCTGCCGGACCTGGCGCCCTTCTACGCCGAGGCCCGGCGGCTGGTCCGGCTCGGGGGGACGTGCGTGCTGGTCGCCTACCACCCGCAGTTCTCGATGGTCTCGGGGATGCCGACCCACTACACCGACACCTCCGGCGAGGACATCGCCATCGCCACCCACGTCCACCTCATCAGCGACCACGTGCGCGCCGCCTCGGCCGCGGGGTGGCGACTGGCCGAGATGGCGGAGGGCACCGTGGACGACACCTGGGTGGCGGCCAAGCCCAAGTGGGAGAGGTTCCGGGGCCACCCGATCTCGGCGGCCTTCGTGTGGAGCGCGCCCTAGGTTCCGGTTCCGGCCGGTCCGGGAGGCCTGTGCGCCCGCCGTGTCCCGGAGCGCGTCGGGGGCCCGCTCGCGTCGACGAGGCGCGAGGCGGCGCGCGGGTCCTCCGTCAGCGCAGCAGCGCCTCCCGCCACGGCTCGCGGTTGCGCTCGACGTACTCCGACGCCGGGCCCCAGTGGTCGGCGTGCCCCTCCGAGTGCAGGCGCGCCCACGGCTGCTCGCCCCTCCGCGCGCCCTCCGTCAGCAGGTCGTACATACCGTGCACGCGCTCCAGGACAGCGTCGGGCAGCTCACGGCGCTGGGCCCCGTCGCACCCGTACCCGTCCGCCAGGGCGCGCAGACGCCGCGCGTCGCGCCGGGGGTCCCCGCCCTCGTGCAGCGGCACGAACCCGTGCGCGGCGTACCCGAGGTCGCCCATGCGCGTGCCCGGACCGGCTCCGTCCCAGTCGATGAAGGTCCAGGCGTCGCCGTCGCGCACCAGGTTCCACGGCGCCAGGTCGTTGTGGCAGACGAGGTCCTCGCGCTCGTGGGGGATGGGCACCTCCCACACCGGCTCCTCCCGGGGCCGGTACACGGCGGTCAGGTCGTGGAGGCGGCGGATCGTCCCGCCCAGCCGGTGCAGTTCCTGCTCCGTCAGCGGAGCCGTCCGGTCCGCCAACGTCCCGGGCACGTACCCGAGCACCTGGCGGCCCCGCCCGTCCCTGCCGACCGCGGCAGGGGACGCCTCGTAGCCGCTGGCGTGCAGGTACGTGAGCAGGTGCAGCACGGAAGGGGAGGAGCGCCGCCACGGTTTGCGCACGGTCCGGCCCACGCGCACCACCTGGTCGGCGACGTTGCCGCCCTCCAGCACCTCTTCCTCGGGTGGGGTCATGGTTCCCCATGCTCCACCGCGCGTCCGGGGGAGTCCACCGGTTTTCACCGGCCCCCGAGGGTTTCCCGGTCCTCGTCGGCCCGGCGCTCCGCCGCGGCCAGGGCCGCGTCGTCCAACCTGGCCAGCCCGGCGAGCAGCCCCAGGCACAGCAGCCCCATGGACGCGAACACCCAGGTCAGGCCGAGGAACTGCGCGAGGAGGCCGCCCGTGGCGGCGCCCAGCGGCATGGTGCCCCAGGCCAGCAGCCGGTAGGCGCTGTTCACCCGGCCGAGCAGGGGGTCGGGGGTGATCCGCTGGCGCAGCGACACCGTGACCACGTTCCACACCGCGATCCCCACCCCGCCCGCGAAGAGGCCCGCCGCGACCGGGACGGGTTCGGCGGTCAGCGCGGGCAGGCCCACGAGCACGGCGAAGGTCAGCACGCAGGTCCGCAGCGCCCGGGTGCGTCCCACCAGTCGCTCGATCCGCCCGGCGCACAGGGCGCCGATCACGCTGCCCGCGGCGACGGCGGTCATGAGCAGGCCGTAGGCGGGCTCGGACAGGCCCATGGGCGAGTCGGGGCCCACCGCGAAGAGCACGAAGACGGTGAAGGCCGCGTTGCTGGCGAAGTTGCTGGCTCCCACCATCGCCGCGAACGAGCGCAGGATTCGGTCGCGCCACAGGAAGCGCAGCCCCTCGGCGATGTCGTCGCGCAGGGCGGCGGGCACGGCCCGCCCGGTCCGGAACCGGCCGCGCACCAGCAGCAGCGCGCCCACGGCGGCCAGCCACAGCGACGCCGGGGCGGTGAAGGCCGCCGCCGCGCCCACCGCCACCAGCAGGCCGCCGAGAGGAGGCCCGAGGAACTGGTTCGCGGTCAGCTCGGCGGCGTGCAGCCGCCCGTTGGCCCGGGGGAGCCGGTCGCGGCCGACCACCTGCGGCAGGATCGACTGGGCCGAGGTGTCGTAGAGGGTCTCGGTGACCCCGACGCACAGCGCCACCGCGTACAGCAGCCAGACCGAGCCCAGGTCCAGGGCCAGGGACAGCGCAAGGCCGCCGAGCAGCAGCGCCCGGGCCAGGTTGGCGCCGAGCATCGTCCGGCGCCGGTCGAGCCGGTCGGCCAGGGCACCCGCCGGGAGCGCGAAGAACAGCCACGGAAGGGTCAGCGCGAACGTCACCCCGGCGATGAGGGCGGGGGAGTCGGTGAAGCGCAGCGCCACCAGCGGCAGAGCCGTCTTCAGCACGCCGTCGGCGAGGTTGGACAGGGCGGAGGAGGTCCACAGGTTCCAGAAGGCGGCGCCCATCGGCGCGGGGCGCGGGCGCGGTACCGGAGGGGGAGGGATGTGCGGGGGGTCGGCTTCCGTCATGCGGTCGAGAATGGCAGATCGATTGATAAAACTCAATCGATCGCCGGAAACCGACCGTTGTTACCCTCGGGACATGGGAGAACCGGAACAGAGCGGGACCGCCCGCCGCCCGCGCACGCGACGACCGGCCACGGTCCAGGAGGCCAAGGCCCTGGCCCACCCGCTGCGGGTCCGCATCCTGCGGCTCTGCCTGACCCGGGAACTCACCAACAAGGAGCTGGCCGACCGTCTGGAGGTCACCCCGGGCACGGTCCTGTACCACGTCCGCCAGCTCGTGGACGCGGGCCTGCTACTGGCCGCGCCCGTGCGCACCGGGGCCAGCGGCGCGCTGGAGAAGCCCTACCGCGCCACCGGGGAGACCTGGTGGCTGGACAGCCCTCTGGCGGAGGCCGACCCCGCCTCCGCCTCC
Source organism: Nocardiopsis sp. RV163 (assembly GCF_001029525.1). Classification (NCBI taxonomy): domain Bacteria; kingdom Bacillati; phylum Actinomycetota; class Actinomycetes; order Streptosporangiales; family Nocardiopsidaceae; genus Nocardiopsis; species Nocardiopsis sp. RV163. Next base: position 7,283 of record NZ_LEKI01000029.1, read on the forward strand.
GCTCCGGTGGAGGCCTTCCAGCAGGAGCTGAGCGAGGCCGGACCGGACTCGGTGCGCAGCTACGCGCGCTTCGCGCTGCACCTGTCCGACGAGGACGTGTCGGAGCTGGACCGCCGCATCGTCGCCGTCCTGGACGAGTACGTGGCCACCGAGGACCAGCGCGCGGACCAGCCCCTCTACTCAGGGGTGTTCCTGCTGCACCGACCCGCCGACTGACCGCTGCGCGGCGGCGGGTGCCGTGCCCGGCCCGGTGCCCGTCGGGTCCTGTGACGGTCCCCGAACCCCTCCGGGCCGGGCCGCCGGGTCAGCGCCGGTGGATCTGCCGTCCGCTCAGCCTGCCGGGCGTGATCCTCAGGACCTGGTCGCGCGTCCCCTCCGCCCAGGGCCGGGGCAGACCGCCCTGCGGCAGGCGCGCCAGCCGGGCGGCGTCGCGGATCCACGCGCACGGCCCGCTGGCCAGCACGCTCCACCCCTCGCGGCGCTCCTCGTCGAGGCTGTCCACCTGGAAGGCTGCGTACCCGCGCGCGTGGCGCATGATGGCCCCGGCCAGTGTGGAGCGGAACACGATGCCGTCGTCGACCATCGTGTAGTTCACCGGCAGAACCGTGGGTGCCGCGTCCCCCTCGATGGTGAAGGCCACGCGCCCGAGGTCGCGCGTGGCCAGCAGGTTCAAGCAGGTCTGGCGCTCCAGGACGGTGAAGCTGGCCCCGTCGTCGCCTTCGATGATGTCCGCGCCCTCCAGCAGCTCCTGCTCGTCGGCGAGGCGGTCGGTCCCCGCGTACTCGTCCGTCGGACCCCGCTGCTCCGGCGGCGCGGCCGGTCCCGTGACCGACACCGGCGGCGGTTCCATGCGGTCTGCGCCCTCTGATCCAGCCATCGCTAGCCCCCCGAGAAGAGTGTCCCCGTGTCCTTCCTCCGCCGTCGGCGAGGTTCGCGGGCCCGGGGACGCGGCCCGCGCGTCGTCGGCGAAGGTCCCCGCTCTCCGACTACCCCCCGGGGCGAGCAGCGCAAACAGGTCGTCGGCCCCTCCAGGGCCGGGGCGCTGGCGGGGACGGAACCGGATGTTTGATCCCCTTGGGTAGTGGTCAACTTACTTAGGGTGAGCGCCAGGCGCCTGTCAGGAGGCATGACGTGCCCGTTCGACACACCGACGCCGAAACCCGGCGCCCCCTGATCCTGGACGTCACCCTGCGCGACGGCGGCTACCTCAACGACTGGCGCTTCAGCGGAGCCACGGTGCGCGAGCACGCCAAGGTACTCGGCGAGGTCGGCGTTCCCTACGTGGAGGTCGGCTACATCAGCGACGACCCCGGGCGCGAACCCACGCTCCGGTGCCCGCCCGAACTGCTGCGCCGGGTCGGCGAGGACGCCGGACCGGCCCGCGTCGTCGCCATGCTCGCCGTGAACGGCAGGAGCCCCGGCGAGGTCGCCGCCCTGCTGCGGCCCCGTGCCGAGGTACTCGACGTGGTCCGCCTGACCTGCCTCCTGGAGAGGCTGGACCACGTGCTTCCCGCGGCGGAGGCGGTGCGCGCCACCGGCGTCACCTGCTCCCTCAACCTCATCAGCGTCACCGCCTACGAACCCGGCGAACTGGCCGAGGCGGCCGAGCGCGTCGCACGGGCGGGCGTCGCCGACTGGCTCTACCTGGCCGACTCGCGCGGCGCGCTGCTGCCCGAGCACGCCGCCGAGCTCTTCGCCGGGGTGCGGGCCGCCTGGCCCGGACCGGCGGGCTTCCACGGCCACGACAACCTCGGCCACGCCGTCGCCAACTCCCGGATCGCGCTGGAGGCGGGCTTCGACCTCGTGGACGGCTCCCTCCACGGGTACGGCCTGGGCGGCGGCAACACCGACCTGGCCGAGGCCCTGGCACTGGTCGGTGAGGTGGACCGCCCGCGCCTGGCCTCCCTGGCCGAGCGCGTGGCGGCTGAGATGCCCCCGCCGCCGCCCTTCCAGCACCTGTATCCCCTGACCGGCTGGCGCAACCTGGAACAGGAGTGGGCTCCCGACGTCTGGGAGGCACACGGTGAGGGATCCGGGGAGTTCCTGCGCGGCTTGGCCTGGAAACGTTACAAGGAGGTCGGGGAGGTCCTGGGCGATGCGTCGGCTCCCCGGCCCTGAACACCCTGTCGGCGGCGGGGGCCCGGCCCGGGCCGCGGCCGCGCATTCCACCACCCCCTGGAGGAACGGTTTGACCCGGCCCGTCCGCTGTCTCGTGCTCAACGACCGGCACCCCCTCCCCACTGACACCCTGGACCACCTGTCCGACGCGCTGGAGGCGCACTGGGTCCAGACCGCCGACGGCGGCCTGGACCCGGCCGAGGAGTTCCGGCGCCGCCCGGACACGCGGGTCCTGGTCACCACCTACGCCGACCTGGGCGCACGGAACCTGAGCCTGCTGCCCGACCTGGAGCTGGTGGTGGCCACCACCACGGCCGTGGAGTACGTGGACCTGGAGTACTGCCGCGAGCGCGGCGTGGCCGTGTGCAACACCGCCGGGTACACCGGCCCCGCGGTGGCCGAGCACGCCGTCGCGCTGATGATGGCCGCGGCCAAGAGGATCGTGCCCGTCCACGCACGCGTCCGGTCGGGCGACCTGCTCTGCGCGGGGGAGCAGGGAATGGAACTCGCGGGCGGCACCGCGGGGATCGTGGGCATGGGCGGCATCGGCGCGCGGGTGGCGCGCATGGTGCGCGGCCTGGGCATGGAGGCCGTCCACGCCAACCGCAGCCCGCGTCGGGCCGAGGGCTCGGTCCAGGTGGAGCTGGACGAGCTCCTGGCGGTGTCCGACGCGGTCTTCCTCACCCTGCCGCTGGACACCGCGACCCGCGGCCTGCTGGGCGCGGCCGAACTCGCCCTGATGAGGCCCTCGGCGGTCCTGGTGAGCATCTCACCCAACGAGGTCATCGATTCCGGGGCGCTGACGGAGGCGCTGCGAGCGGGGCGCCTGCGCGGCGCGGGGCTGGACCTGGTAGGCGAGCGCAACCCCTATCCGCCGCTGGACAACCTGGTGCTCAGCTCACGGTTCGCCGCCAACACCCGCGAGTGCCAGGAACGGCGCCGGGGGGTGTGGGCGGCCGCGGTGGCGGCCTTCGTCGAAGGCCGGGAGCCGCCGAACCGGATCGTGTGAGGACGGGGACGGGCCGGGCGGCACGCGCTCGCCCGACCCGTCCCCCGGGGACAGACCCCCTAGCGCCCGGTCACCCGCACCGGGGTGTCGTCCAGGGAGTCGTCGCGCGTCTCACGGCTGATCAGCAGCGCCACCAGGGTGATCACGCCGACCAGGACCAGGTAGCCGCCGACCCAGTTCAGTCCCAGGGTGCCCGCCAGCCACGTCGCGATGTAGGGGGCGAACGAGGCGCCCAGCAGGCCGGCCAGGTTGTAGGCCACCGAGGCGCCGGTGTAGCGCACCTTGGTCGGGAACAGCTCCGGCAGCACGGAGGCCATCGGGCCGAAGGTCAGGCCCATCAGGCTCAGCCCCACGATGAGGAAGGCCAGCACGCCGACCGTGCCGCCGCCGCCCATCAGCGGGCCCATGGCGAAGCCGAAGACGATGATCGCGACGGTGACCCAGACCAGGACCGGCTTGCGGCCGAACCGGTCGGCGAGCAGGCCCGCGACGGGGGTGAAAACCCCGAAGAACACCACGCCCACCAGCAGGAACACCAGGAACTGCGACCGGTCGTAGCCCAGGCCCGCCACCGGGTCGGTGCCGAAGCCCAGGGAGAACACGGTCATCAGGTAGAACAGCACGTAGGTGGCGAGCATGATCAGCGTGCCCAGCACCACGGCGGGCCAGTTGGTGCGCAACACCTCCGCCATCGGAGACTTCACCCGCTCGCCTGAGGCGACGATCTTGGCGAAGGCCGGGGTCTCGTGCAGGGTCAGGCGGACCCACAGGCCGATCACGATCAGCAGGGTCGAGAGCAGGAACGGCACGCGCCAGCCCCAGGCCAGGAAGGTCTCGTCACTCATGAACTGGCTCAGGGCCAGGAACACGCCGTTGGCGAGGAAGAACCCGATCGGCGCGCCCAACTGGGGGAACGAGCCGTAGAAGCCGCGCTTCCCCGGAGGTGCGTTCTCGGTGGCCAGCAGGGCCGCGCCGCCCCACTCCCCGCCCAGTCCCAGGCCCTGGCCGAAGCGGCACACCGCCAGCAGCAGCGGGGCCAGGACGCCCACCTGCGCGTAGGTGGGCAGCACGCCGATGCCGACGGTGGCGATGCCCATGGTCAGCAGGGACGCCACCAGGGTGGCCTTGCGCCCGACGCGGTCGCCGAAGTGGCCGAACACCCAGGAGCCGATGGGGCGGGCGACGAAGGCGATGGCGAAGGTGGCCAGCGACTGCAGCCGCGCCGCCAGCATGTCGCCCTCGGGGAAGAACAGCGCGGGGAAGACCAGGACCGCGGCCGTCGCGTAGATGTAGAAGTCGTAGAACTCGATGGACGTCCCCACGAGGCTGGCCGCGAGGACCTTCCTCTTGGGATTGGCCGGTGGCTCGGCCTCTTCTGGTGCGCGTGGGGCGACGTCCGTCATGGGACTTCTTTCCAGGTCAGCGGGTGCGGATGGCTGGATGCTAGCTCCGCTCGCCACTGCATGAAACATTTGTCTCACTATGTGGACATGTGTGATCTCTGTGTCCTTCTGGGGTTTTCCCGGGCCGAGGAGCCCGGAACCCGCGCGCACGCGGGCCTCCGCGTCCCCGGGCCCCGCGCACCCGGGCCCGGCCGCGTGCGGTGGCGATGCGCACACCGCGACCGGCGGGCAGGGCGAGGCCTCTGGTGCAGGGGCGGCGGTACGCGGCCGTGCGCGGGACGGCGCGCTGGCGGATCTCAGCCCTCGGGAAGAGTGCCCGGGCGCACCACCCGCGTGCAGTTGTCCCGGAAGCGCTTGACCAGCTCCCCGTTGGGGCGGTCGCTGCGCTCCACCCACTCCCGGGCGGCCTCCGCGGTCGCCCCGACCGCGAGCTGGCGCCGGTGCAGCCTGCGCTCGCGCAGGTCGTCGTCGGCCTCCACGTACCATAGCTGCGCGAACAGCCCGCGCAGCCCGGCCCAGGGCTCCTCGTCACCGGCCAGGTAGTTGCCCTCGGTCACCACCAGCCGTGTGTGCGGCTCGATGACGTGCCGCGCGGCGACGGGTTCGTGCAGCACGCGGTCGTAGTCGGGCACGTAGACGGGGTGGTCGGTCTCGGCGAGCAGGCGGCGCACCAGGGCCGCGTAGCCGTGCGCGTCGAAGGTGTCCGGCGCGCCCTTGCGGTCGCGCCGCCCCAGCCGGTCGAGCTGGGCGTTGGACAGGTGGAAGCCGTCCATGGGCAGGTACCCGGCCGCGCCCGGGCCCAGCGCGGCGTCGACCCCGGCCACCAGGTGGCGGGCGAGCGTGGACTTGCCCGCGGCGGGTGCGCCGACCAGGCCGAGCACGCGACGGCGGTGCGGGCCGGTGGCGGCGGCCAGGGCCAGGGCGAGGGCGTCGGCGACGAGCGGTTCGGACATGGCACGAGCCTACGCACCCCGGGGCGCCCGCGCCGGGGCGGTGCCGGGTCCGCCCCGCCGGGCCCGCCGGAGCGGACCCGGCGGGCGCGGAGGTCCCGGTCAGGGGACGTGGCCCACGTGGGCCAGCGCCTGGCGCAGCAGCACGTCCTGCCCGCCCGTCATCTCCGCGCGCAGGTGTGCGCCGGCCGCCTCCTCCGGGGTGAACCACACCAGGTCCAGGGCGTCCTGGCGGGGCTGGCAGTCCCCCGAGACCGGGACGATGTAGGCCATGGCCACCGCGTGCTGGCGGGAGTCGTGGAACGGGGTGACCCCCGGTGTGGGGAAGTACTCGGCCACCGTGAACGGCTGCGGCGAGACGGGGACGCGGGGCAGGGCCACCGGGCCCAGGTCCTTCTCCAGGTGGCGCAGGAGGGCGTCGCGGATCCGCTCGTGGTAGAGCACGCGGCCCGAGACCACCGAGCGGTTGAAGCTGCCGTCGGGCGCGGCCCGCATGAGCAGGCCGACATGGGTCACCTGGCCCACCTCGTCCACCCGTACGGGAACCGCCTGGACGTAGAGGACTGGCATGCGGCCGCGGATGCTCTCCAGCTCCTCGGGGGAGAACCAGCCGGGCTGGGTGTCGGCGGTTTCGGTCATCGGGTGCGCGGCGGAGCGCCGCGGCCGTCGGCCGGGGCCCGCCGCTCCCTCCCTTCTCGTGGGCTGTCCCTGGGGTCGGCCCCGGGCCCGGCCCGTGGGCGCGGGCACACGGGGGTGCCACCTGTACCGCTTCTACCGCACTCGGGCGCGGAAGGCCACGGGCGGGGGTGCGCCCGGAGTGTCCGAGAGGAGAAGTGAGGGGTTCGGGCCGCGGTCGCGCGCGGCGCGTCCCGCCGCCCGCCGGACGGGGTGACACGGGACTGTCCCCACGGTCACATCGGCGAGATTTCGCGGGTTTTTCTCACGAAAAACCCCCACGGTCTCTCTGCAGAGGTTACGATCTCCTACGCGGTTGCGTAGTGGAAAGGTTACGTCCGGTGAGAGGTGGCCCGCGTGGCGAGGAATGCCCGGTTCTCTGCCCAGGAGCGTTTCCCCTGTACGGGTGTGACGGTGGTGCCCGTCCACGGCGAGGTTGACCTCGCCACCGCCGACCGCCTGCGCGATCGGCTGCTCCAGGCCGCGCACGCCTCACGCTGCGACTGCCTGGTGGTGGACATGTCCGGGCTCGACTTCTTCGACGCGAGCGGTGTCAGCGCCCTGGTCGCGGTCTACAAGAGCCTCACCCGCGAGGGGCGGCACGTGGTCCTGGCCGAGCCCGCGCCCATCGCCGCGCGTGTGCTGGAGGCGCTGGGCATGGGGCGCGTGTTCGAGATCTACCCGTTCCTGGAGATGGCGCTCACGCACACCAGCGGCCTGCGGGTGGACGGCGATCCGATCCGCAACACGGTGCCCGAACTCCCGTGACCGGGTCCCGGCCCCCGCCCCGCGAGGGGGAGGGGGCCGGGACCGCGCGGCCCGCACGAGCCCCCCGCTTCAGGGGCGGAACGCCCCGCCTTCGCGCTCCTGCCCGTCGCGCACCAGGAAGGGCGCCAGCAGCTCGGGGACGGCCTCGTCCGCCCAGGCCAGGCCCTGGCCCAGCCCCACGTCCCTGGCCGCGTACATCCCCTGCCCCGCCGCCGTCGTGGCGGCCACGTCGGCCAGACCCAGCCTGCGCTGGAACGGTGAGCGGTTGATGCGCCAGCCGATCACCGCCGACCGCTCCAGGGTCACCGTGTCGCGTACCGCCATCCCCTTGCGCACCACCAGGTAGCGCGGGTGCAGCCCGTGGCCCAGGCCCCGGTAGGAGCCCACGGCGTACCAGAACGCCGCCGCCGCGATCGCCGCCGCCAGCACCGCCCACGCCCAGCTCGGCGTGACCTCCACCGTGCTCGTGGCCAGCGGCACCGGGATGATCTCGCGCTCCACCTCGTGCACCACGTCCCACCAGGCCTGGGCGATCAGCGTGTGCAGCCAGGCCAGCGCCCCGGAGAGCACCGCGCCCAGCACGGTGACCACGGCGGCCCGCGTGAAGCGGCGGCGCAGCGCGGTCCGGGGGTGCACGGCCAGGGCCGCGTCCAGGGGTGAGTCCGGCGTGCCCATCAGGTCGGCGGCCAGCCTCCTGGCCCGGTCCCGCGGCATGCCCGGGGACAGGCGGCTCTTGGCGCTGGTCTTCTGGTCGTCGGCCGCGGCCAGCCCGGTGGCCACCGCGCGCACGTCCGCTCCGCCCGACAGCCGCAGCACGTACGGCTCGTGCAGCGTGACCCCGTTGAGGCGGCGCCCCTCCACCGACAGCGACACGCTGGTCAGCAGGCCCCGGCGCAGCCGCACGGTCCCGTCTGCCTCCCGGGTGAGGCGGTAGTTCCACCAGGTCTCCACGGCCACGGCGGTCGTGACCACCACACCGGACACCAACAGACCCAGCAGCATCAGGGGCACCACGATCAGGATCTGCCCCATTACGAACGAGGACATCTCCTCCACGCTGGGCAGGCCGGCCTGCTCGGAGAGCCAGTCCCATCCCACGCCGCCGGTCTGGGCGTTCAGCCCCAGAAGACCGGCGATGGCGCCCAGGCCCACGCCCAGGGTCGCGGTGGTCGCGGGGGCGTAGGCGAACCAGCGGCGGTCGAGGCGGGCCAGTTCGGTCTCGCCCTCCTCGCCCGCGCCGTCCTCGGCGGCCCCGTCGGCACCGGACACGGCGCCGCCGGCGGGCGCGCCCCGGCGCAGCAGGTCGCGGCGCAGCCACTCTCCCTGCCCCGCGGTGACGTAGAGCAGTTGGAGCTGGTCGGCCCCGGCCCCCACCTTCTCGCCGGTGCCGACCGTGACCGAGCACAGTCCGAAGACCCGCACGTAGATCGGCGCCGCCACGTCGACGCTGCGCACGCGTTCGCGCGGGATGGAGCGGTAGGACTTGGCGATGACGCCCGAGCGCATCTCCATGCGCTCGTCGGTGACCCGGTAGCGGGTCGCGCGCAGGCGCAGCAGGTCGATGTAGGTCATGAGCGCCACGAAGGCCAGCGCGGCGGGGACCGGGAGCAGGGCCCACGCGGCCTGCCCGGCCACCACGAGCACGACGCTGGCCACGACCGCGCTCGGGACGAGGAACAGCCCGATGACGAGGGCGCTCGCCCACACGCTGAGCGGGTGCGGCCGCTGCCAGTCGGTGACCGGGTCCTCCCCGGCGGGGACGCCCCCCTGCGCGGGAGCCGTCCGGGGTCCGGCGTCCGCCGGGACGGGGCCCGGGTCGGCCGGACCGGCCGGGACGCCCTCCGCACGCGCGGCGGGCGGTCCGCTCCGCCCGGGCGCCGGAGGGGACTCCTCGGGGCCGGGCCGGTGTCCGTCGCTCATTCCGTCGCTCATGTCGCGTCCCCCGGGGTCGCCTGGGTGGTGTCGGTGAGCTGGTCGGCCACGCGCGTGGCCAGTTCGTGGTCCAAGCCGGTGATCTCGATCGGGCCGGCGGCGGAGGCGGTGGTCACGGTGACGCTGGAGAGCCCGAACGCCCGCTGGAGGGGGCCGCGCGCGGTGTCCACGGTCTGGATGCGCGACATCGGGGCCACCCGCCACTCCTGCCAGAGCCAGCCGCTGGAGGTGTAGACGGCCGTGTCGGTGACCTCCCAGCGGTGGACGCGGTAGCGCCACTGCGGCATGACCGCGGTGACCAGCAGTCCGATCCCGCCGATCACCCCGGCGGCGGCCAGGAACCAGGCGCGCGGCGGCTCCCAGATGATCGCGGGCACCACGGGGACGGCGGTGAGGAGGACCGTCACGGTCAGGGACCGGGTCGTCCACCAGCGGACGGCACGTCCGTCCACCCGGTTGCGGGGCGGGCGCAGGCGGGGGGTGTCGGCGCTCATCGCGTCCACTCCTCCTTCGGTTCGGGGCCCTGGCGGGCCGGGTGTCTTTTAAAAGTGATATCACAATGCTATTCTCGCGTCATCACCCGACAGAGAACGGAAACCTCAGATGACCGCCACCGGCCAGGCCCCCGCTCCTGCTCCCCAGTACAGAGAACACCCCGCCGCCAGCATCAACGGCATGGTGATGGCGGTGGTCAGCGTCCTGCTCTTCCTGCTCGGCGTCGCCGTCGCGCTGTCGCCCGTCGTAGGACTGCCCGTGCCCCTGGTGGCGGTCGGCGCCGTCCTCGCAGTGGTCGGCTTCCTGCTCTTCATCGGGCTGGAGATGGTCGCGCCCAACGAGGCCAAGGTCGTCCAGCTCTTCGGCCGCTACGTCGGCAGCGTCCGCACCGACGGCCTGCGCTGGGTCAACCCCTTCACCGTCCGCAAGGGCGTGTCCACCCGCATCCGCAACCACGAGACCTCCGTGATGAAGGTCAACGACGCCTCCGGCAGCCCCATCGAGATCGCCGCCGTCATCGTCTGGCAGGTGGAGGACACCGCCCGCGCCTCCTTCGAGGTGGACGACTTCGTGGAGTTCGTCTCCATCCAGACCGAGGCCGCCGTACGCCACATCGCGGGCAACTACCCCTACGACTCCTACGACACCGACACCAGCCGCTCCCTGCGCGGCAGCGCCGACCTCATCACCGAGCAGCTGTCCCGGGAGGTCGGCGAGCGGGTCGAGGCGGCGGGCGTGCGGATCGTGGAGACGCGCTTCACCCACCTGGCCTACGCCTCCGAGGTCGCCCAGGCCATGCTCCAGCGCCAGCAGGCCAGCGCGCTGATCGCCGCCCGCCAGGAGATCGTCGAGGGCGCCGTGGGCATGGTCGACCGCGCGCTCGCCCGCCTGTCGGAGGAGGACGTGGTGGAACTGGACGAGGAGCGCAAGGCCGCCATGGTCAGCAACCTGCTCGTGGTGCTGTGCTCCGACCGCCCCGCCAGCCCCGTCGTCAACGCCGGAACCCTGTACCAGTGACCGCGTGAGGTGGCAGTGCCCGAGCGCAAGAAGGTGCTGCTGCGGCTCGACCCCGCCGTCCACGACGCGCTCGCGCGGTGGGCCGGGCAGGAGTTGCGCAGCACCAACGCCCAGATCGAGTTCCTGCTGCGCCGCGCGCTGGACGACGCGGGGCGGATGCCCAACGAGGCGGGGGCCATCCCCCGCCGAGGCCGACCGCGCAGACCCGAGCCGGAACAGCCGGAGCCCGAGCAGGAGGACGAGGGCCCGGGGAAGTGACGGCGCCGCCGGAGCCGCGGAGCCCGGGCGGGGGGACGAAGTCCACCCCGCCCGGGAGGGCATGCGCTAGCCCAGAGCCGCCGCGGCGGCCCGACCGGCCGTGCGGCCCGAGAAAAGGCAGCCGCCCAGGAAGGTGCCCTCCAGCGCCCGGTAGCCGTGCACCCCGCCGCCGCCGAACCCCGCGACCTCGCCCGCGGCGTACACCCCCGGCAGCGGTGTGCCGTCCGCGCGCAGCACGCGGGCGTCCAGGTCGGTGTGCAGGCCGCCCAGGGACTTGCGGGTGAGCACGTGCAGGCGCACCGCGATCAGCGGGCCCGCCTTGGGGTCCAGGATCTGGTGCGGGGCCGCCACCCTGGCCAGGCGGTCGCCCCGGTAGTTGCGCGCCCCGTGGATCGCCGTCACCTGGAGGTCCTTGGTGAAGGTGTTGACCATCTCCCGGTCGCGGGCCACCACCTCGCGGGTGACGGTGTCGGCGTCGAGCACGCCGTCGCCCGCGATCTCCTTCATCCGCCGGATCAGCTCGGGCAGCCGGTCGGCCACGGCGAAGTCCGCGCCGTTGCTCTTGAAGGCCTCCACCGGCCCCGGCGCGCCCGGCAGCACACGCTTGAGGACGAGACCGAGGTCCTTCCCGGTCAGGTCGGGGTTCTGCTCCGACCCCGACAGGGCGAACTCCTTCTCGATGATCCTCTGCGAGAGCACGAACCACGTGTACTCGTGGCCGCCGCGCATGATGTGCTCCAGGGTTCCCAGGGTGTCGAACCCGGGGAAGTAGGGCGCGGGCAGCCGTTTGCCGGTCGCGTCCAGCCACAGCGAGGAGGGCCCCGGCAGGATGCGGATGCCGTGCCGGGCCCAGACGGGGTCCCAGTTCCGGATGCCCTCGGTGTAGTGCCACATGCGGTCGGGGTTGACGATCCGCCCGCCCGCCCGCTCGGTGATGGCCAGCATGCGCCCGTCCACGTGCTCGGGCACACCCGAGAGCATGTGCCGCGGCGGGGTGCCCAGGCGCTCGGGCCAGTTGCGGCGCACCAGGTCGTGGTCGCCGCCGATCCCGCCGGAGGTGACGATCACGGCCTGGGCGGAGAACTCGAAGTCGCCCACCGCTTCGCGTCCGCTGGCCTCGCCCCGCCTGACGTCGCTGGGGGCCAGGACCGCGCCGCGCACGCCGGTGACCGTCCCGCCCGCGACCACCAGCTCGTCCACCCGGTGGCGGAAGCGCAGCGAGACCAGGCCGCGCTCGGCCGCCGCGCGCACCCGCCGCTCGAACGGCGCGACCACGCCCGGGCCGGTGCCCCAGGTGATGTGGAACCGGGGCACGGAGTTGCCGTGGCCGTCGGCCAGGTAGCCGCCGCGCTCGGCCCAGCCCACGATGGGGAAGAACCGTATCCCCTGCCGGTGGAGCCAGGAGCGCTTCTCCCCGGCTGCGAAGTCCACGTAGGCCTCGGCCCACCGGCGGGGCCAGGCGTCCTCGGGACGGTCGAACCCCGCGGTGCCCGACCAGTCCTGCATGGCCAGCTCAGCGGAGTCCCTGACGCCCATGCGCCGCTGCTCCGGGGAGTCCACGAGGAACAGCCCGCCGAAGGACCAGAACGCCTGCCCGCCCAGTGACTGCTCGGGCTCCTGGTCCAGCAGGAGCACGTGCCTGCCCGCGTCCGCGAGCTCGGCCGCCGCGGTCAGGCCCGCCAACCCGGCGCCGACGACGATGACGTCGGCGCGGTCGTCTCCGCTACCACCCATGCTGTTCCCTCCGGTCGGCCGTGCCCGGGGCACGGCGTGCGCGTCGGTGACGACTGTGCCGCCGTCGCGGCGGCACGGCAAGGGCAGAGTGTGTCTTGCGCCACAGGATTTATCAGGAGGTGACAAACCCTTCCAGTTCGCCCGGAATCGTGCGACCCATGCGCGCCGGACCCCTCCGGCCCCGTTCGCGCTGTTCACACCGTGTTCAAGGCGAAGGACTCCGCGTGTGCTTCCATCCCCCGACCCTCGCCCCCGGCTGCCTCGCCGCACTCATCGGGCTCGCGACCCTCACACCACGGGCTCCGGCGGTACCGCGCCAGCACGGCGCCGCCGGAGCCCGCCGGGTTCAGCCCCCGAAGCGCACCAGCGACCGGCCGCCCCGACCTCCGGCCATGCGCTCGAAGGCCTCGGGCACGCCTTCGAGCGGGATCTCGTCGGTGACCATGGCCGCCAGCTTCAGATCCCCCGACCGCACCCGCTCGGCGATGAGCGGGACGTCGCGCACCGGGTCGCTGGAGCCGTACACGCATCCGCGCAGAGTGCGCGCCTGGTGGAACAGCTCCAGCGCGTTGAAGGAGACCTCGTCGCCCACCCCGCCCACGCCCACCACCGTGACCGTGCCGCCTCGCCGAGTCACGTCCCAGGCCGAGCGCACCGCCTTCGCCGACCCCACCACCTCGAAGGCGTGGTCGGCGCCGCGCCCGCCCGTCAGCGCGCGCACGGCCCTGACCAGGGTCTCGTCGGCGAGCAGGAACTCGGTGGCGCCGAGCGAGCGGGCCAGCTCCTCCTTGGCGGGGGAGACGTCCACCGCGACCACCGGGTCGGCCCCGGCCAGGTGCGCGGCCTGGAGCACCGACAGGCCCACCCCGCCCAGGCCCAGCACGACGGCGGACTGGCCCCCGCGCACGCCCGCGGAGTTGTTGACCGCGCCCCAGCCGGTGAGCACCGCGCAGCCCAGCACGGCGGCCGCCGCCGGGTCGATCCCGTCGGGCAGCGGCACGAGGGCGGAGGCGGGCACCACGGTGGCCTCGGCGAACGCGCCGCACCCCAGCCCGGGGTAGACGGGCGTGCCGTCGGCGAGCTCGGCGTAGGGCTGCGCGGTGCGGTCCAGCGCGTGCTCGCACAGGTACGGCTCGCCCTGGCGGCAGAACCAGCACTCGCGGCAGGAGGGGGCCCAGTTCAGGATCACCTGCTGGCCGGGGACCACCTCCGTGACGCCCCCGCCGACGGCGTCGACGGTTCCGGCTCCCTCGTGGCCCAGCACGGCCGGCCACTTCTGCGCCAGGGTGCCGTCGGACAGGGACAGGTCGGAGTGGCACACCCCGGCCGCGGCCAGGCGCACCCGCACCTGGCCGGGGCCGGGGTCGGGCAGGACCAGGTCGCGGATGCGGGGAGGGGCGCCGCGCTCGGAGAAGACGGCGGCCCTGACGGTCGTACTCATGGGAGGCTCCAATCACGGACTGCCGCGACAGTAGCAATACCGACTGGTCGGTCAAGGGCCCGGGGTGCGCGGACCCGTGTTCTCCCGGACGGGCGCGCTCCTTTCCGCCTTGGGGGTCCTTTGCCGTCGTCTGCCGACATTTTGCCTGGTAACGGTAAGGATGGGGGCAGAGGGAGGGGTCATGGTCAATCCGGTCTGGGTGGGAACCCTCATGTTCGGCAGGGTGCCCGTCGGCGTGCGCCTCTACAGCGCGCGCGAACGCAGGGGTCCCGTGCTGCACCAGTTCGAGCGGGGCACGGCCGACCGCGTCCGCTACGTCCGCGTCAACGAGCGCACCGGTGAGGAGGTCGCCAGCGAGGACGTCGTGCGCGGGGCGCGCACCGGGGTCGAGGACGAGTACGTGGTCCTGGAACCGGAGGAGCTGGAGGAGATCCTCCCGCACGGCTCGCGCACCATGGAGCTGACCGGCTTCCTGTCCCAGGGCGCCGTCGACGCGCTGTGGTACGCCTCCACCTACTACGTCGCGCCCCGGGCCGCGGTCGACGCCAAGGCCTACCAGCTTCTGTACACGGCCCTGGAGCAGACCCGCCGCGCGGGCGTGGCCACCATCGTCCTGCGCGACCGCGAGTACCCCGTCCTGATCGAGCCGAACCGGGGCGTGCTGTCGGCCTCCACCCTGTGGTGGCCCGACGAGGTCCGCGAACCCGACGACGTGATGCCGCCCGTGGCCCGCGCCGCGCTGTCCAAGAGCGAACTCGAACTGGCCCGCGAGCTGGTCGGGTCCCTGTCCATCGAGTGGGACCCCGAGGACTACTCCGACAGCTACGGCCAGCGCCTGACCGAACTGGTGCGCGCCAAGGCCGGGGGCGGGACGTTCACCCACCGGCCAGAGCAGACCGCGCCCCCAGAGGACGCGGACGGCCTCGGCGAGGCCCTGCGCCAGAGCCTGCCCGCCCAGCGCACCCGGGGTACGCGGTCGCGGGGCCCGCGCGCGTCCACCGGCGCGGAGGGGGCCCGGCGGGCCGCAGCACGCGGTACCCGGGTCGAGCGGCGGAGCGAGGGCAGGGTCACCAAGCGCGAACTGCTCCAGCGGGCCTCGGAACTGGACGTGCCGGGCCGGTCCAAGATGAGCCGGGACCAGTTGGAGGAGGCCGTGGGGCTGAGCGGTTCCGAAGCCCGCCGCTGAGGACCGGGCCGGACGGGCCCTCCGCCGCCGCCCGGCCGCTCGTGCCGCGCCGCCGACGCCCCCGCCGCTCCGCCGCCGGAGGGCTCACCGGGTTGACGGACGGCCCGTGCGGCCGGACGGTGTTGGGACCGCTCCCGACACAGGCGGCGACACCGCCCCAGCGCTCGTGCCCTTCGGCTGCTTCGCCACCACCCACGGCTCCGGTTGGAACAACGCCTGCTCCACAGGCGCGATCGACCGCACTTCGCGGGAGCGGTGCGGCCTGGTCCGCGCCTCCCACCCCGGTTACACCGGACCGCTGCTCCGCATGCAGTTGTGGCACGGGACCGAGGAGATCGAACAGTGGACCGAAGTCCACGGCCTCGGCCGGACACCCGCTTCCACCGACCAGCCCCAGCCCGGCTGGACCCGCACCCGCCACGGCGCCACCGGCGGCCGTGCCCCGGTGGAGGCCGTCAGCATGCGCGGCGTGGGCCACACCCCGTGGCCGACGGCATGGCGGCCCACGCCATCATCTTCACGGAAGGGCCGCGCCGCGTTGCACTCGCGCCGTAGAGGGGTATGTCCCTTTTCGTCCGTGCGGACCCGAGGCGCGGTGAACCCACGCGCAACCGGGGCCGCCCAGTGTCCCGCGCGGTGTACGGGAGGTCCCATGGCTCGACCGGTCGGTCCGGCGGCGGTTCCGCGGCACTACCTCATGTGCCGCCCCACCTACTTCGCGGTCGAGTACGCGATCAACCCCTGGATGGACCCGGCGGCGGGCGTCGACCGCGCACGCGCCATCCGCCAGTGGGAGGGGCTGCGCGACCTCTACCTCTCACTGGGGCACCGCGTAAGCGAGATCGCCCCGGTCGACGGTCTGCCCGACATGGTCTTCGCCGCCAACGGCGCCCTGGTCGTGGACGGCAGGGTCTACGGGGCGCGCTTCGCCAGCGCCGAGCGAACCCCGGAGGGCCCGGCCTACCTCGACTGGTTCCGCCAGGCGGGCTACACCGAGACCCGCGAGCCCAAGTACGTCAACGAGGGTGAGGGCGACTTCCTCACCCTGGACGAGATGGTTCTGGCGGGCACGGGGTTCCGGACCGAGGCCGCCGCGCACCAGGAGGCCGAGCGCTTCCTGGGCCGCCCCGTCGTCACCCTCCAGCTGACCGACCCGCGCTTCTACCACCTGGACACCGCGCTGTTCGCCCTCTCCGGTGACCGGATCGCCTACTACCCCGGTGCCTTCTCGGCCGGAAGCCGACGGGTTCTGCGCTCGCTCTTCCCTGACGCGCTCCTGGCCACAGAGGAGGACGCCGCCGTGCTCGGCCTCAACGCCGTGTGCGACGGCCGCAACGTCGTCATCGCCGCCGAGGCCACCGCCCTGGCCGACCGCCTGCGGGCCCTGGGCTACGCCGTCCACCCCGTGGAGCTGGACGAGCTGCGCCGGGCCGGGGGCGGCGCCAAGTGCTGCACCCTGGTGCTGCGCGACGCCCCCGTGTGAGGGAGCCCCGGGCCCCGGCCCGCCGATGCTCGAACCCGTCGCGGTCCGCTCCGCTCCGACGCCGGAAGGATGTGGGAAATACCACCGCGAAGCGGACCCGCCGGGCCGACGCCACAGGTCACGTGCGCGCGCCCGCCCCGGACCGAGCGCGGGCCCGCGTACGGGGGACCAGCGCCCCTGGCCGGACACCGCCGCCGCAATAAAGTCTGGATGCGTGAAGAGCACACAGCGCAGACTCCCGCGTCAGCTCAGGGAAGAGCAGATGATCGACGCCGCCGTCACCGCGTTCTCGCGCGGCGGTTACCACACCGTGAGCGTCGAGGAGATCGCCGAGGCGGCCGGGACCTCCAAGCCCACCGTGTACCAGTACCTGGGCTCCAAGGAACGGATCTTCACCGCCTGCGTGCGCCGTGAGACCGACCGGCTCATCGAGGCCGTGCGCGCCGCGGCGCACGACCCGCACGCCCCGAAGGGGGAGGACCCCCTGCACCGGGGCATGCGCGCCTTCTTCGTCTTCGTCACCGGCAACCGGGCGAGCTGGACCGTGCTGTACCGGCACGCGGACCTGCGGGGCGAGCCCTTCGCCGGGGAGGCCGTGCGGCTCAGGAACCGCGTGACGGCCGAGGTGGCCGACCTCGTCACCGAGTGCACGCGCCGGGGTTGCGGCGACCTCGACCCCAGGGACGCCCAGTTGTTGGCGCGCATCGCGGTCAGCACCGCCGACGCCTTCGCCGACTGGTTCCTGGAGCACCCCGAGGAGAGCCCCGAGACCATGGCCCGGCACGTCACCGACCTGACCTGGGCCCACCTGCGAGCCCGCCGGGAGGGCGCCGAGGTCTGAACCCCGGCGCCCCGGGCGCCGCCCCGCCGCGGCGCGCGGGATCAGCGCCCGTGGTTCAGCGCCAGGACGCTGACCAGGTCGTAGGCCACGTGCGAGGCGGCGGTCGCGGTGATCTGCGCGTGGTCGTAGGCCGGGGCGACCTCCACCACGTCGGCGCCCACCAGGTTGCAGGAGGCCAGTCCGCGCAGGATCTCCAGCAGTTCGCGGCTGGTCAGACCGCCCGCCTCCGGGGTGCCGGTGCCGGGCGCGTGCGCCGGGTCGAGCACGTCGATGTCCACCGACACGTACAGCGGGCGGCGGCCGATGCGCTGGCGCAGCGCGTCGGCGACCTCGTCCACGCCCCTGCGCATGACGTCGGCGGAGGTGACGATGCCGAAGCCGAAGCGGCGGTCCTCCTCCAGGTCCTTCTTGCCGTACAGCGGGCCGCGGGTGCCCACGTGGCACAGGGCCTCGGTGTCCAGGATCCCCTCCTCCACGGCGCGGCGGAACGGGGTGCCGTGGGTGTAGGGCTCGCCGAAGTAGGTGTCCCAGGTGTCCAGGTGGGCGTCGAAGTGCAGCAGGGCGATCGGCCCGTGCCGGCGGTACAGCGAGCGCAGCAGCGGCAGCGCGATGGTGTGGTCGCCGCCCAGGGTGACCAGGCGGGTGCCCGCCCGCACGAACTCGGAAGCGCATTGGTCCAGGGTCTCCACCGCGTCGCCGATCGAGAAGGGGTTGACCGCGACGTCGCCGCCGTCGACGACCTGGGCGGAGGCGAACGGGGACACGTCCAGGCCCGGGTTGTAGGGGCGCAGCAGGCGGCTGGCCTCGCGGATGGCCGAGGGGCCGAAGCGCGCGCCGGGACGGTAGGACACGCCGGTGTCGAAGGGTACGCCGACCACGGCGATGTCGGCGTGCCCGACCTGGTCGATGCGCGGCAGCCGGGCGAAGGTGGCCGGTCCGGCGAAGCGCGGTACGAGGCTGGAGTCGGTGGGGCCGATCGGTGCGTTCACGGGTGTCCTTCTCGTCGTCGGTGCGGTGTTCGGTGCGGTCCGCGGGCGGGGAGGCGCTGTGGGACGAAAGCGGCCGCGTCGGTGCGGATGACACGAGCCCCGGTCAGGTTAGGCAGCCGACGCGGTCTCCTCCAGTGGACGAACCGTCCACAAAAGTGCGTTGTACTGGATGAGGTATCCAAAACACGCGGTCAGCGCGCCCGCACGGGGACAACCGTCCTCTCCGATCCGCCGGGCGGGGGCGCGGGCCGGTTCGAGAAGGGGGTCCCCGGGTTGGCGGGACAGAGCCGGGCACAGGGACACACGGTCCCGTTGAGCACCGTCGTGGGCCGCCGCGACCTGGGACTGACCGCCCTCGTGGACGCCGGGGACCCGGGGATCGGCTGGGCGGTGGCCAGCGAGCTTGCCGACCCGGCCGCCTACCTGCGCGGCGGCGAACTGCTGCTCACCGCGGGCGTCAACCTGCCCGCGGCCCCCGCCGGTCTGCGCGGCTACGTGGCCTCCCTGGTCGGCGCGGGGGTCAGCGCCCTCGGCTTCGGCGTCACCCCGGTGCACGACACCGTCCCCGCCGGGCTTGTCGAGCAGTGCCGCGCGCGGGGGCTGCCCCTGGTGCAGGTGCCCCGCCCCACGCCCTTCGCCGCCGTCAGCCAGGCCGTGGGCGCCGAACTCCAGGAGCTGCACCTGCGCGACCTGCGCCGCCTGGGCGAGGCGCACCAGGCCCTGGCCCTGGCCGTCACCGCCGACGCCCCCGTGGACCGGGTCCTGCGCGTCCTGGCCGAGGCCCTGGGCGGCTGGGCGGTCCTGAACCGCCCGTCGCCCGCCGTGCCGGGCGGCGCCCACCGCACGGCGGGCGCCCCGGCGGAGCTGGACCCCGAACTGCACGGGCTCGCGGACCGGCTCACCCGACCGCACGGCCCGCGCAGCGCCAAGGCCCGGGTGCGGGGCGAGGAGGTCTTCCTGCACACCGTCGGCGCCCCGCCGCGCGAGCACGGCGTGGTCCTGGTCGGCCGCCCCGAACCGCTGGGCGTCACCGACCGGGCCGTCCTGCGCACCGCCACCGCCCTGTTGGAGCTGCTCGCCCGCGCCTCCCGGGGCGCCCCGCCCGCCCCGGGCCGCCTGATCACCGGCCTGCTCCTGGACGGCGGGCTCACCGACGCGGCCGTGCCGCTGCTGGCCGAACTCACCGCCCCGACGCACGCCCCCGCCGGGACGGCGCTCCCCGGCGCCTACCGGGTCCTGCGCGCCAGGCCCGCAGGGCGGGGCCGCCACACCGCCCCCGCCGCGCTGCCCCTGGGCACCAGGCTGCTGGACGCGGGCCCCGGTGAGGACCTTCGCGCAGTCCTCGCCGACCGGGGCGAGGACGCGCACCGGGCCCACCTGGAACGGCTGCTCGACCACGGCTGGATCGCTGTGCTGAGCGGATCGGCGGACCCGGCGGAGCTGGCCGCCGCGGACCGCCGGGCCGCCGCCCTGCTCACCCGCGCCCGCGCGGTCGGCGGGCCGCTGCTGGAGGAGGAGGCCGACCCCTTCGACGCCCTCCTGGCGCCGGGGGCAGGCGAGGACCTGGCCCGGAGCGTCCTGGGACCGCTGGCCGAGGACACCGACTCCGCGCGCACGCTGCGCCGCACACTGCTGGTCTGGCTCACCCGGCACGGCAACTGGGACCGGGCCGCCGCCGACCTGGGCGCCCACCGCAACAGCGTCCGCTACCGGATCGGACGCGTCGAGCGCGACCTGGGCGTGGACCTGGCCGACGCCGAGCAGCGCATGCGGCTGTGGTTCGCGCTCACCCGCTGGCGGCACTGACCCGGCCCCCGGCGGCCCCGCGCGGCCCGCGCGTGGCGCGGACATGTGTCCGGGAAAGTGTCGTTGCGGCATTACCGGCCGTTTTCGGCAATTCCGCTGTTCCGTTCGAACCCGGCCCCCTTTTCGAAGACGTGTCCACGGCCTTTCGGCGGTCGCCGAGCCGGGCGCCGCGTCGGATACGCGCGGACGCCAAGGGGTTTGCGGCTTCCCCGCGCCCACGAGATCCCCGTCCTCCCCTGGGTGCGGGATGGGGCATAATCCGGTGATGAAACGGAAGCGGAAGCGAGAGCGGCCTCCGAAACATGGGTGTATTTCCGTTCCCTCAACCCTGTCGAAGTCGAACCGAGAAAATTGATGAACGCCGTTGCGAACGCGAGCTCAGGGGACCGCATGTCTTTTCCGTCGCTGGACACGGCCCTGCCGGCCGGGGCCGACGCCCGTGAGCACGCCCGCCTGCTCCGGCGCGTGCACGAGGCCTCGCTCTCCGGCCGCCCGGCGCCGGCCGCCCTGCGACCGGTCATCGAGGACTCCTGGTCCCGCAGCCGACGATTCGGGATCGATCCCGACAGCGCCCCGCCGCCCCGCACCGCCCGCCCGGACGAGCTCCAACGGCACCGGGACGCCTCCCCGATCGCCGAGGTCATGCCGCTGATCCGCCGCTCCCTCGTCTCGGTCGCGGACGAGGCCGACCACATCATGCTGGTCACCGACGCCTCCGGCCAGATCCTGTGGCGCGACGGCTCCCACCGCATCCGCTCCCTCGGCGACCGCGTAGGGCTCGTCGAGGGCGCCTTCTGGAACGAGGGCAGCACCGGCACCAACGCCATCGGCACCGCCCTGGCAGTGGGACGGCCCGTGCAGGTCTACTCCGCCGAGCACTTCGTGCGCAACCTGCACGCCCTCACCTGCGCCTGCGCCCCCATCCACGACCCCCGCGACGGCCGCCTGCTCGGCGCCGTCGACGTCACCGGCCCGGTCTCCACCATCCACCCCTCCACTCTGGCCCTGGTCAGCGCGGTGTCCCAGCTGGCCGAGGCCCACCTGCAGAGCATCCACCACACCCACCTGGAGCGGCTGCGCTCGGTGGCCGCGCCCCTGCTGGCCGGGATGAGCGAGCGGGCACTGGTGGTGGACGAGGCCGGGTGGACCGCCGCGGCCGTCCACATGGAGCCGGTCCGCAGGGTGCTGCTGCCCAAACAGCGCGAGAGCGGCACCGCCTGGCTGCCCGCCCTTGGGGAGTGCGCCCTGGAGCCCCTGCCCGGCGGATGGCTGCTGCGCCCGCGTCCGGCGTCGGAGAGCGCGCCCTCCACGGTCACCCTGGACCTGACCCGGCCCTCGCCCAGGATGGTGGTCGCCGGGCCCAGCGGGGAGTGGGCGCACCGGCTCACCCCGCGCCATGCGGAGCTGCTGCTGCTGTTGGCCGTGCACCGGGGCGGGCGCACCGGCGCTCAGCTGTCCCAGGACGTGTTCGGCGCGGGCGGGCACGTGGTGACGGTGCGGGCCGAGCTCTCGCGCGTGCGCCGCCATCTGGGCGGCATCATCCAGAGCCGCCCCTACCGGTTCAGCGGTGAGGTGCGGGTGCGGGTGGTGCGGCCACCCTCGCCGGTGGACCTGCTGCCCGGGTCGGTGGCCCCCGGGGTGCGCGCGGTGCGGGACGCGCTCCGCGACGGAGACTGCCCCATGGCACTGTGCGACGGAACCGCAACCTAGTGCAACCGTTGCCGTGTCGTGCGGCGTGCGATGGACTGTGCGTGCGCGGCCCAGAGTCGGCGGCCGCCGCGGGGCGAGAGAGGGCCCGGCGGCGGACCGCGGACGGAACGCGTGGCGCGTCCACGGCCTTGGGACCTTGAGGGGGGTTCCGGGGGAGAGTAACGCAGAGGCGCCACCGGGCTCGGATGGCCGACCACGGGGATTCGGGGGAACCCCCTGGTGCCATCGCGCCGACGGTACGCCCCTCGCGGGAGTTCGGCTCCCCGGGGCGTGCCGATGCGTGGGGGACGGGTTCAGGGGGACCCGCCCCCACGCCGTGTTCCCCGAGGTGAGCCGCCGTCCCGGCGGGCGGACGGGGCTTCACCGGGGCGGTCCTGCGGGAGTCCGCCTCCAGCGGCCCGTGCGACCCGCTCCGCGCCGCGACCCCGTTCCTCGGGCGCCGACCGACGACAGGGGAAAGAACGGACCATGTTCTGTCCCCCTCTCCGTGAACTCCGCCGCGGACGGGTAGTCCAGCGGAAGAGACGGGACGAGGGGAGCGGATGTGACCGGTGTGGCGAACAGCACGCGCAGGCCCGTTCCGTGCCCGTCCTCCGACGCTGGGCTAGACTCGGTGCATTTACCGGGTCGTGTTCACCCGCGACCCAGCCCACCCGACCGCCCCGTCCACGACCCAGGGCAGCGCGCCCGCTCCCGTGGACGGGGTGTGAACCGCGGGGACGGCGAGGGCGTCGAACCCGGGAGCGCCGAGAGTTCCCGGACGGCCCCCCGTCCTGCCCCACAGAACGACCTTCCTTCGGAGGTGGACCGTGTCCGCTGACCACCGAGAGCAGCAGCCCAGTCAACAGGGTTCGCGTATCGACCCGCACTTCGGCCGCTACGCACGCCGAGCACAGGGCATGGTCGCATCGGAGGTCCGCGCACTGTTCGCCGTCGCCTCGCGCCCCGAGGTGGTCTCCCTCGCCGGGGGCATGCCCAACGTCGCGGCGCTGCCCCTGGAGCAGATCGGCGAACTGGTCAAGGACGTCGTCTCCGAGGAGGGCGCGGCGGCCCTCCAGTACGGTTCCGCCCAGGGCGACCCCGTGCTGCGCGAACAGATCTGCGACTACATGACGCTGGAGGGCATCACCTCCAGCCCCGACGACGTCATCGTCACGGTCGGCTCCCAGCAGGCCCTGGACCTGATCACCCGCGTCTTCGTCGACCCGGGCGACATCGTGTTGACCGAGGCCCCCACCTACGTCACCGCGATCAACACCTTCGCCGCATTCCAGGCCGACATCCGCCACGTCGGCATGGACGAGCAGGGCGTGATCCCCGAGGAGCTTGAGGAGGCGCTCGTCCGCGCCGAGCTGGACGGGCGTCCGGTGAAGTTCTTCTACACCGTCCCCAACTTCCAGAACCCCGCCGGGATCACCATGACCGCAGAGCGGCGCGCGCGGGTCACGGAGGCCTGCGAGCGCCACGACGTGCTCATCGTCGAGGACAACCCCTACGGCCTGCTGCGCTACGACGGCGACCCCGAGCCCACCCTCTACTCCCAGAGCGAGGGCAACGTCATCTACCTGGGATCGCTGTCCAAGACCCTCTCCCCGGGTCTGCGCATCGGCTGGGCGCTCGCACCCGCCGCGGTGCGCGCCAAGCTCGTCCTGGCCGCCGAGTCGGCGATGCTCAGCCACTCCACCTTCAACCAGCTGGTGGTGCGCCGCTACCTCAACACCTTCCCCTGGCGCGAGCAGATCAAGTCGTTCAACACGATGTACGGCGAACGCCGCGACGCGATGCTCAACGCGCTGACCGCGATGATGCCCGCGGGCTGCACCTGGACCCGCCCCCAGGGCGGATTCTTCGTCTGGGCCACCCTGCCCGAGGGCATCGACTCCAAGGCCATGCTCCCCCGGGCCGTCACCGAACGGGTCGCCTACGTGCCCGGTACCGGCTTCTACGCCGACGGACGCGGCCGGGCCGACATGCGCCTGAGCTTCTGCTACCCCACACCCGAGCAGATCCGTGAGGGCGTGCGCCGCCTCGTCGGAGCCATCGAGGGTGAGATCGACCTGCGTGATACGTTCGGCACCACCCTGGCCCCGAGCACCGACGGCCCACAGGCCCCCGCTCCGGACCTGCCCTGACACCCCATGAGGGCACCCCATCATGACAGCAGCACAGAAGGAGGTCCGCGCCGTGGCAGACCTTGACCGGGTTCTCGTCCTGGCCGGGGGCCTGTCCCCCGAACACGAGGTGAGCGTCCACTCCGGGCGCGGCGTCGCCGAGGCGCTGCGCAGGCTCGGCGTGGAGGTCCAGGTCGCCGACGTGGACTCCACCCTGCTGGACCGCCTCGTCCAGGACCCGCCGCAGGTGGTCTTCCCCGTCCTTCACGGGGCCGCGGGCGAGGACGGCGCCATCCGGGAGGTCCTGGAACTGGTCGGGGTGCCCTACGTGGGCGCCCGGCCGGGGGGCTGCCGCCTGGCCTACTCCAAGCCCGCCGCCAAGGCGCTGCTGGCCGCCGAGGGCGTGCGGGTGCCGCGCGGCGCCGCCCTGCCCAAGTCGGCCTTCCACGACTTGGGCGCTCCGGCGCTGATGGACCGGCTCGCCGACCGACTGGGCCTGCCGCTGTTCGTCAAGCCCGACCGGGGCGGCTCCGCGTTCGGCGCGGCGCCGGTCGGCTCGGTGCAGGAGCTGTCGGCGGCCCTGGTGTCCTGCTTCGCCTACAGCGACTCGGCCCTGGTCGAGGAGCAGGTGCAGGGCACCGAGCTGGCAGTGGGCGTCCTCGACACCGGCGACGGGCCGACGGCGCTGCCGCCGGTGGAGATCGTCCCCGACGGCGGGGTGTACGACTACGCCGCCCGCTACACCGCCGGGCGCACCGAGTTCTTCTGCCCGGCGCGCCTGGACCCCGCCACTGTCGCCGAGGCCACCGAGGTGGCGCTGACCGCGCACCGCGTCCTGGGGCTGCGGGACCTGTCCCGCACCGACGTCATCGTGGGGGCCGACGGCCGCGTCACCTTCCTGGAGACCAACGTGGCCCCGGGCCTGACCGAGACCTCCACCTTCCCGATGGGGGCAGCCGCCGCGGGGCTGGAC
Organism: Nocardiopsis sp. RV163; assembly: GCF_001029525.1. Classification (NCBI taxonomy): domain Bacteria; kingdom Bacillati; phylum Actinomycetota; class Actinomycetes; order Streptosporangiales; family Nocardiopsidaceae; genus Nocardiopsis; species Nocardiopsis sp. RV163. Next base: position 32,182 of record NZ_LEKI01000029.1, read on the forward strand.
TTCGCGGTCGCGTGCCGGGAGCTGGCCCACCAGGCGCTGCTGCGCGGCTGACCCCGCCGACGCGTCCGGGCCGGACGCCGCCGTTCCCGGCGGCCCCGGCCCGGCCCCGTTCCCGGGGTGTCCACCACCGGCCTCAGCCGCCCGGGGCGTCCAGGGCACGCTCCAGGGCGTCGCGCACGGTGGCGCCCAGCAGCTCCACCTTGTACCCGGTCGCGGGCAGCGGCGAGCACAGGTCGGCCAGGCCCTCCAGGGCCTCGGCCACGCCCCCGTCCAGCGCCAGGCCCGCACGCGCTCCCACCAGGGCGGACTCCACCTCCGGCAGCCGCAGCGGGGTGCGGGCCACCCCGCCCACGGACACCGCCGCCGAGGTCACCGCGCCCCCGTCCCCCATGGCCAGGCGTACCACCGCCTCCACCAGCGGCCACTCCGCGCGTGAGCGCCCGGTGGCACGGCGGTAGGCGTACCGCTCACCCGGGGTCGGGACCGGCAGCCCGACCGACACCAGCACCCGGCCCGGTTCCAGCACGTGGTCGCGGGTCGGGTCGGCGGCGTCGTACAGGTCCGCCACCGCAGTCTCGGTCCGCTCCCCGCCCGCCACGAGCACCGACGCGTCGTGGGCCAGCAGCGCCACCGCCAGCGAGGACGGGTGCGGGGCCGCGCACGGGCCCCGGTCCACGACCACCCCGTACAGGTGGTCGCCCCCGCGCGCGGGGCAGGAGTCCCCGCCCGTCTGGAAGCAGTCGAAGGCCGGGTTGCGCAGGTACCAGCACCGGTTGCGCTGGAGCAGGTTGCCGCCCAGCGTCGCGGCGTTGCGCACCTGCGGCGTGGCCAGCGCCCGCGCCGTGGCAGCCAGCGCCGGATAGGCCGCGGCCAGCGCGGGGTCCGCGGACAGCTCGGCTACGCCGGTGAGCGCGCCCACCCGGGCCGAGCCGTCGGGGCGCCACTCCACGCCGCGCAGCTCGCGCACCCCGGTCAGGTCGACCACGGGCGCGGGCTCCAGGACCCCCGAGGCCAGGCACGCCGTCAGGTCGGTGCCCCCGGCGCGCGGGCGGGCGCCCGTGCCCTCCAACCGGCTCAGGGCCTCCTCCAGCCCCGCGGGGCGTGTGGTCGCGGTCATCGCAGTCCCTCCAGCAGTCGGTCCGGGCGGATGGGCAGGTCCAGGGGGCGCCAGCCGGTGGCGTCGTGCACGGCGTTGGCCACGGACGCGGCCACGCCCACCAGCGAGATCTCGCCCAGGCCGACGCCCGCGCCCGCGGCGTGCTCGAAGCCCTCCCGGTGGAAGTGCACCTCGGTCTCGGGGACGTCGCCCATGCCCGGGAGCCGGTAGTCCTCCAGGTTGTCGGTGAGCACCACCCCGGTGACCGGGTCGTGGCGGCGCTCCTCGAAGAGCGCGTACCCCACGCCCTGCACCACGGCGCCCTCGGCCTGGTTGCGGGCCAGCCGCTCGGCGTAGACGCGGCCCACGGCCAGCCCCGCCCAGCAGCGGGTGGGGCGCACCCGGCCCAGCAGCGTGTCCACCTCCACCTCCATCACGTGCACGGCGCCGGTCATGCCCCGGCCCACGGCCAGGTCGTCCATGTTCGGGGTGAGCGCGCCCCGGCGGTCCCGACCGCGCTCACCGACCACCCTCACTCCCTCGGCGGCGGCCAGGGCGTCCTTGAGGGCGTGCTCGGGGATCGGCCCCGAGGCGGGAACCCCCGGCTCGCGTTCGCGCAGCTCGGCGCGGAGCCGGTCGGCGGCGTCGGCCGCCGCGGGACCCATCGAGGTGGTCGTGCGGCTGCCGAAGGAACCGGTGCCGTGCACAGAGGAACTGTCGCCGATCTCCACGCGCACGTCGGCCGCGGACATCCCCAGCCGCTCGGCGACCACCTCGCCCAGGACCGTGCGGATACCGGTGCCGATGTCCTGGGTGGCGGAGCGCACCACCACCGCGCCGTCGCGGACCGACAGTTCGACCCTCGCGCCCGGGCCCATGAGGTAGAGCCAGTTGGAGGCGGCGACGCCGACCCCGCGCCGGAACCGGCCGGTGCGCGGCCCGCGCGGGCGCCCGCGCCACAGGTCCAGGGCGGCGGCCCGGTCGTACAGCGCCCGGCGCCTGTGGTTGCCGTCCCAGCGGCGGCGCAGGTCCAGGGGGTCCTCGCCCAACCGGTGGGCCATCGTGTCCACGGCCTGCTCCACGGCCCAGGACATCGGTGCGCCGCCGGGAGCGCGCATGGGCAGGCCCGGCGGGCGGTGGGTGACCACGTCGAAGTCGCGGGCCCGGCGCGGTGAGCGCCCGTACATCAACAGCCCGAAGACGGCCGTGGTGGATCCCACCGAGACGCCGCCGTCGCCGTGGGAGTCCACGGTCAGCGCCGCCAGGTCCCCGGATTCGTCGGCCAGCAGCGCCACCCGGGTCCGGGTTCCGGGGCGGTGCCCGGCGTCGGTGAGCTCCTCGGCGCGGTCGAAGGACACGCGCACCGGAGCGTGGGCCAACCGGGCCAGTTCGGTCGCCGCGACCATGTCGACCGACAGGTTGGCCTTGGCGCCGAAGCCGCCGCCGACGTACTCGCTGAGCACGTGCACCCTCTCCGGCGCCAGCTCCCAGCGCTCGGCGGCCTTGCGGGCGACCTTGGCCACCGCCTGCGTGGACGCGCGCAGGGTCAGCGATCCGTCGCGGTCCCAGGAGGCCACGCACACGTGGGGTTCCAGCGGACTGTGCACCTGCGCGGCGGTGGTGTACTCCTGGGCCACCAGGCGCGGATCCCGGCGTTCGGCGGCCGCGCGCAGGCGCCGCACCGCGGTGGCGCCTCGCCAGCCGACGGTGGTGGGACCGCGAGTGTTGCCGTCCCAGCGGCCCGGGAGACTGGGTCCCTCGGCGCTGGAGGGGGCGGCCCGGCGCTCGGCGCGCGTGGGGTAGACCCGCGGGGCGTCCTGCGCGCGCGCCTCCTCGACACCGAGTACGGCGGGCAGGGGTTCGTAGTCCACCCGCACGGACCGGGCGGCGGCGCGGGCCAGAGCCGCGGTCGGTGCGGCCACCGCGGCGACGGGTTGTCCCACGTAGCGCACCGTGCGCTCCTGCCCCAGCAGGTCGACGAAGACCGGGTGCGGGTCCACGGGCTGTCCGGGGCCGGGGCGGCGGGCGGCCGCGCTCCGCGCCCCGCCGGGGTCGACGGAGCGCACCCGCGCGTGGGCGTGGGCCGAGCGCACGATCACCCCCTCCCAGGTGCCCTCGGGGGCCAGGTCGGCGCTGAAGCGGGCCCGGCCGGTGACCTTGGCGAGGGCGTCCGCGCGCGGCGGCGCATGCTCCGGCTCGGTGTCGAACTCGCCCGCGCAGGCGGCGTCCACGGCGGCGAAGATCCCCTCGTAGGCGCCGCAGCGGCACAGGTGCCCGGCCAGGGCGTCGGCCACGCGGTCGCGGCCGGGGCGGACGTCGCCGTGCTCGGCGCGCCAGGAGTCGACGAAGGCGGAGGCCTCCACCACGAACCCGGGCGTGCAGTAGCCGCACTGCATCCCGTCGTGGGCGGCGAAGGCGCGCTGGACGGGGTGGTCGCCGCCCAGGCCCTCCACGGTGGTGACCTCCCGGTCCTCCATCCGGTCGGCGGGCAGCAGGCACGAGGCGGTGGGCGAGCCCTCCACCAGGACGGTGCAGGCGCCGCAGACCCCGGTGCCGCAGGCGATCTTGGTGCCGGTCAGGCCGAGGCGGTCGCGGATGTGCTCGGCCGCCGTGGTGTCGGGGGAGTCGGGTGCGGGGGAGGAGAGGCCGTTGACTCGAACGTTCATGGGGTGGCTTCCCTCGATACGAAGTTGACATTGTCAACTTAGGGGTGCCGTCGACCGCTGTCAACGAGGTACCGCGCCCCCCGTACCCGTCCCTTCCGCCCGGGACGGCTCCGTGGCTGCTCCGGGCACGCGCGGCCCCGCCCGGCCCGCGGTGAAAAAGGGGGAGGCCGGGCCGCCCCTCGCCGGCCCGGCCTCCCCCTGGTGCGGATCCGGCTCACAACCCCAGCGCGTGCATGGAGAAGTGGAACGCGAACACGGCCGAGAGCACCCACATCAGCCAGCCCACGTCGCGCACGCGCCCCCGGGCCGACCCGACCAGCGTGTAGGAGATGACGCCGATGCCGATCCCGCTGGCGATGTCGAAGGTGAACGGCATCATCGCGATGGTCAGGAAGGCCGGGATCGCCACGGCGATGTCCGACCAGTCGATCTCCCTGATGTGCATCATCATCATGGCGCCCACCATTACCATCGCCACCGCCGCGGCCTGCGCCGGGACCACACCGAACACCGGGGCCAGGAAGATCGCCGCGAGGAAGAACAGCCCCGTCACCACGCTCGCCAGGCCGGTCCGGGCCCCCTCGCTCACCCCCGCCGTGGACTCCACGAACACCAGCGTCGCCGAGGAGCTGGTCAGACCCCCGGTCACGGCGCCCGCGCCGTCGGTCACCAGGATCTGGTTGACCCGGGGCATGTGCCCGCCGGCGTCGGTGATGTCGGCCTTGGTGCCGATGGCCAGGATGGTGCCCAGGGCGTCGAAGAACCCGGCCAGCACCAGGGTGAACAGGATGACGCCCGCCGTGGTCGGGCCGGCCGAGGTCCACGCGCCGAACACGTCCACCTGGAACAGCAGGCCGAAGTCGGGGACCGCGAAAGGGTTGCCGGGCAGTTCGGGGCTGGCCCCGCCCCAGTCCCCGGCCTCCAGGCCCGCCGCGTAGTGCACGACGATCGCCAGGACCGTCGCGCCGACGATGCCGTAGAAGATCGCACCGGGCACCCCGCGCACCAGCAGGACGCTGGCCAGCACCAGGCCGCACACGAAGACCAGGATCGGCCACCCGTCGAGGTGGCCCCCGGCCCCGGCCGCGCCGATCTGGAGCAGGCCGCCGCCCTCCCCGGCGCTGACGAAGCCCGCGTTGTCCAGCCCGATGAGGGCCACGAACAGGCCGATGCCCACGCCGATGGCCATCTTGAGGTTGTGCGGAAGCGCGTTCATCACGGCGGTCCGCACACCGGTCACCACCATGAGGATGATGGCGACGCCCTGCCACACGACCAGGCCCATCACCTCGGGCCAGGCCATCACGGGAGCGGCCTGGTAGGCCACGACCGCCATCACCCCCAGGGCCGCGGCGCAGGCGATCGGCGCCCGGCCGACCACCCCCATCATGATCGTGACCAGCCCGGCGGCCAGGGCGGTCATGGTGGTGAGCTGGCCCGCGGACAGGACGTCGCCGTTCACGTCGGAGACGCCGCTGAGGATGATCGGGTTCAGGACGATGATGTAGGCCATCGCCATGAAGGTGGTCAGTCCGCCGCGGACCTCGCGCCCGAAGGTGGATCCGCGCTCGCTGACGAAGAAGAAGCGGTCGAGCCAGGATCGAGCCGTGGGCTTCCGGGCCCCCGAGTGCGGGCCGGAGTCCTTGAGTCGGGTCATGTCCCCTCCTGGAGGGAGATGAGCATGGCGATCATCGCCATGTGTAGGGGGGTTGCAACTCTGGGTGTTCGGTTGAGGGTGTGCGCAGGACGGCGCTGTCCTGCCGTTGGGCACCCGCCCCGGTGTCGGGGCGCCGACGAGGCCGGGGCGGGCGGTACATGGGGGCGGCGCTGCGGGGGACCGCGCCGCCGGTCGCGGCTACAGGTCGATGCCCACGATGTCCTCCGGGCGCACCGGAGCGTGGGTCAGCGCCCTGCCGGTGGCCGCGCGCACCGCGGCCACGACGGCCGGGGTCGAGGACAGCGTCGGCGGCTCACCGGCGCCGCGCAGCCCGTAGGGCGCGTGCGGATCGGGGCGCTCCAACACGTCGATGCGCATCGGCGGCGTGTCCAGGATGGTGGGGATGAGGTAGTCGGTGAACGAGGGGTTGAGAATCTTCCCATCCCTGACCTGCACCTCCTCCATCAGCGCCAGGCCCAGACCCTGCGTGGAGCCGCCCTGGATCTGCCCGGCCAACTGCTGGGGGTGCAGCACCCGGCCCACGTCCTGCACCGCGTCTAGCGCGACCACCTTCACCAGGCCCAGCTCCACGTCAACGTCCACCACGGCCCGGTGCACGCACATCCCGAACTGGTTGTGCGAGGAACCCTGGCCCAGCTTGGGGTCGAGCATCTCGGTGGGCCGGTGGTGGTACTCGCGGGTGTGCTCGACCACCGTGCCGCCGCGCGCGGACTCCCCCAGCAGGTCCGCCAGGGACACCAGCGCGCCGACCGTGGCCGACACCAGCTTGCCCCCGTCCAGGGACAGGTCGGTGTCGGGCAGCGCCTCGGGCACGATCCCGCGCTCGCGGGCCAGCGCGAACACCTCGGCGCGCACCGACGCGCACGCGGTCATCACCGCGCCGCCGGTCATGTACGACTGCCGCGAGGCGGAGGAGGAGCCCGCCGAGCCGACCTGGGTGTCGGCGGGGGCGATGACCACCTTCTCCACGCCCAGCTCGGTCCGGGCGATCTGCCCCTTGACCGTCACCAGGCCCTGGCCGACCTCGGCCGCCGCCGTGTGCACCAGCACCACCGGCTCGCCGCCCACGACCTCCAACCGCACCCGCGCGGTGGAGTAGTCGTCGAACCCCTCCGAGAAGCACAGGTTCTTCAGCCCCAGACCGTAGCCCACACCGCGCACCACGCCCTCGCCGCGCGTGGTGCCCGCCACCCCGCCCGGCAGGGTGCGCTGGTCGGCGGGGTCGGCCAGCGCGTCGCGCTCGGGCGGCATCGGCAGGGCGCGGCAGCGCTCCAGCATCTCCGCCATCGGCAGCGGCATGTCGATCTCCTGGCCGGTGATGATCCGCGAGCCCTGCGACATGGCGTTCCTGATCCGCAGGTCCACCGGGTGCATGCCCAGCTCCTCGGCGAGCCGGTCCATCTGCGACTCGTAGGCGAAGCAGGCCTGCACCGCGCCGAACCCGCGCATCGCGCCGCACGGCGGGTTGTTGGTGTACACCCCGTAGGCGTCCACCAGCACGTTCTCCACCTCGTAGGGGCCGATGCCCAGGGAGGAGGCCACACCCACCACCGCGGGGGTCGCCGACGCGTACGCGCCGCCGTCCACGATGATCTCCGCCGTGGCGTAGAGCAGCGTGCCGTCCGCACGCGCCCCGTGCTCGTAGCGCATCCTGGCCGGGTGCCGGTGAACGTGCCCGTAGAAGGACTCCTCGCGGTTGTACACGAACTTGACCGGCCTGCCCGTGCGCAGCGCCAGCAGGGCCGCGTGGATCTGCATCGACAGGTCCTCGCGGGCGCCGAAGGCCCCGCCCACCCCGGCCAGGGTCAGCCGCACCTTGTCCTCGGGCAGCCCCAGCGCCGGGGCGATCTGGCGCTGGTCCACGTGCAGCCACTGCGTGGCCACGTAAAGGTCCACCCCGCCGTCCTCGGCCGGGACGGCCATGCCCGACTCCGGGCCCAGGAAGGCCTGGTCCTGCATGCCCACCTCGTACTCGGAGGACACCACCGCGTGGGCCTCGGCGCGCAACCGCTCCAAGACCCCGCCCTCGCGCTCGGCCGAGCCCGCCACCTCAGCGAACGCGCCCGTGCGCACCGGCTGGTAGCGCAGCCGGTTGCCGCGCGGGTTGTACTCGGGGTGGTCGGGGACCGTGCCCGGTTCGTGCACCGGCGGGCAGGCGGGGTCCAGCGCGGCCCGCCTTGAGTCGCTGATCGGCTCCAGCACCGCGTAGTCCACGCGGACGCGCTCCATCGCTCGCCGAGCGGTCTCGGGGTGGTCGGCGGCCACGATCGCCACCGCCTCGCCCTTGTAGCGCACCTTGCCGAAGGCCAGCACCGGCTGGTCCTGGTACTCCAGCCCGTAGCGCTTGTTCCCGGGCACGTCCTCGTGGGTGAGCACCGCGTGCACCCCGGGCACCTTCAGCGCCTCGGTGACGTCGATGCCGCGGATCTCGGCGTGCGGGTGGGGGCTGCGCAGGGTCGCCCCCCACAGCATGTCCTCCATCCACATGTCCGAGGAGTAGGCGAACTCGCCGGTGACCTTCAGGGTTCCGTCGGGGCGGCGCGGGCTGGAGCCCACCCCGTCCCTGGTCGTGCTGCTCAGGTCCGTCACGGTACGGGTCGTCGCCGCCATCAGCGGCTCACCTCCTGTGTCAGGGCGCGGTGCGCCGCACGGCCGCGCGCGGCGGCGGTCTCGGCGGACAGGGTGCGCAGCTCACCGCGGTCGACGACGGTGCTCCCGCCGACCCAGAGCCGCTCCAGGGGCGGGGTGGGGCCGAAGACCGCCGCCACCACCGGGTCCCCGATCACGTCGTAGCCGAACCCGTCCACCCGCCACAGGGCGAGGTCGGCCAGTTTGCCCACCGCCAGGGAGCCCAGCTCGGCGTCGCGGCCCAGCACCCTGGCGCCGCCCAGAGTGGCCATCTCCAGCGCCTGGCGGGCGCTGAGCGCCGTGGGTCCCCCGCGGGCGCGGGCCATCAGCAGCGCCTGGTGCATCTCACCGGCCAGCGGCGTCAGCTCGCTGGAGGCCGGGCCGTCCACGCCGAGGCCCACCGGCACGCCCGCCTCCAGCAGCTCGGGGACCCGGCAGATCCCCGCGCCCAGGCGGGCGTTGGAGGTGGGGCAGTGCGCCACCCCGGTGCCCGTGGACGAGATCCGCTTGATCGCCGCGTCCGACAGGTGCACGGCGTGCGCGAGCCACACGTCCGGGCCCAGCCAGCCGAGCTTCTCGGCGTACTCCACGGGGGTGCACCCGAACTCCTCCAGACACTGCTGCTCCTCGTCGAGCGTCTCGGCCAAGTGGGTGTGCAGCCGCACCCCCCGGTCCCGGGCCAGCTCCGCGCTCTCCACCATCAGCGCTCGCGAGACCGAGAACGGCGAGCACGGGGCCACCGCCACCCGCGTCATCGCGTCGGGCGCGGTGTCGTGGTAGGCGTCGATGGCGTCGGCGGTGCCCGACAGCGCCTGCCCCAGCGACTCCACGACGGCGTCCGGCGGCAGCCCGCCCTGGCTCTGGCCCCGGTCCATCGACCCGCGGGCCAGGTCCAGGCGGACGCCCACCTCGCGGGCGGCCTCCACCTCGGCGGCCACGATGTCGCCGCGGCCCGAGGGATGGACGTAGTGGTGGTCGGAGGCGGTCGTGCACCCCGACAGCGCCAGGTGTGCCAGACCGGCCGAGGTCGTCCCCGACACCACGTCTGCGTCCAGGCGGCCCCAGATCTCGTAGGAGCCCACCAACCACTCGAAGAGCGTGCCGTCGGCGAACAACCCCTGCGTCGCCCACTGGTAGAGGTGGTTGTGCGTGTTGACCAGACCCGGCGTGACCAGGCACCCGCGCCCGTCCACGCGCTGAAGCCCCTCGGCCCCGGGGGCCGGTCCCGCGCCCACCGCCGAGATACGGCCCGCGCGCACCACCACGTGGCCGTCGGCGTACTCCGCGCCGTCCACGGTCACCACGTGGGCGCCCTCGATGACGAAGCCCTCCGCCGTGTTCAAGAGCCGCCCCCGACCCGCCGCGAGGCGGCCAGGCGCACCGCGTCGAGGATCTTCTCGTACCCGGTGCACCGGCACAGGTTGCCCGCCAGCGCCTCACGGATCTCGGCGTCCTCCGGCGCGGGCAGCCCCGCGCCCACCGTGCGCTCCAGCAGGTCGTCGGTCTGCACCACCAGGCCGGGCGTGCAGAATCCGCACTGCACCGCGCCTGCCTCCACGAAGGCGTCCTGCACGCAGCCCAGTTCGCGCTCGGCCCCCCCGCCTTCGGACAGGCCCTCCACGGTGCGCACCTCGCGCCCCTGCGCCTGCCCGGCGGCGATCATGCACGAACACGCCGTCACACCGTCGAAGTAGACCGTGCACGAGCCGCACTCGCCCTGCTCGCAGGCGTTCTTGCTGCCCGGCAGCCCCAGCCGCTCGCGCAGCACGTACAGCAGGCTCTCGCCCGCCCACACGTCGTCGGCGGTGACGTCCTCGCCGTTGACCCTGAAACTCACGCGCATCGCGTGGCTCCCTTCCGGTAGTCGGTGACCGACCAGCTCAGTGCGCGGCGCGCCATCACCGACAGCGCGTGCCTGCGGTACCCGGCGCTGCCCCGCTGGTCGTCGATGGGGCGGGCGGCCGCGGCCACCAGCTCGCCGAACTCGCGCACGACCGGCTCCGCGAGCGGGCGGCCGTCCTCCCAGTCGAACTCCGCCGCCAGGAACTCCTCGGCGGCCTCCGCGCGCAGCGGCGTGGGTCCGGCCGAGCCCACACCCGTCCCCACGGCCCTGCGCTCGGTGTCCAGGGCCAGGGAGAAGGAGGTCACCGCGATGACCATCGCGTTGCGCGTACCGATCTTGGCGAACTGCTGGGGGCCGGTCGGCTCGGGCAGCAGCACCGCCGTGATCAGTTCGTCGGCCTGCCGCGCGGTCGTGCGCAGCGACAGGTAGAACTCGCGGGCGGGCACCCGGCGCCTGCCCCGCACCGACGCCAGCTCGATGACCGCGTCGGTGGCCAGCAGCGGCGGGTGGGACTCCCCGGCCGGCGAGGCGCCGCCGAGGTTGCCGCCCACGGTGCCGCGGTTGCGGATCTGAGGGGAGGCCACCGAGCGTGAGGCCCTGGCCAGGGCCGGGGCCCGCTCCGACAGGTGCTCGATCACCTTGGTGTAGGGCACCCCCGCGCCCAGGCGGGTGCGCCCCCCGTCCGGCCCGAACTCGGCCAGTTCCGGGATCCGGGTCAGGTCGATCAGGGCGGGCGGCCGCCTCTTGTCGAAGTTGAGCTCCACCATCACGTCGGTGCCGCCCATGATGGGCACCGCCTCGGGCAGGGCGCTCTTCGCCTCAAGGGCCTCCTCCAGTGTGGAGGGGCTCAGGAACTCCATGCTCGGTCCTCTTGTCGCCATGGTCGTGCCGCCGCTCGCTCGCGGCCCGGCGCGGTCTGTCGGTCGCGTCTTCCCCGGTGGGTCTCGCCGATGCTGTGAAGTACACCACTGCGAGCGCGGCCGCTACCAGCAAGTGATGACATGAAGTGTCCGCGGAACGAACGGTTATCGTTGGGCGTTTCCTACAAGTGGCGTCACCGGAGTAACATCCACCGCCTCACCACCCGGGGCGCCCGCCGCCCACACGAGCGACAGAGGGACGTTCATGCGGATCAGCGAGCTGCTCGCGGTCACACGGCTGCACCTGAGATTCCTGTCGGGGGCCGAGCACGCGCACCGCACCCTGCGGTGGGCCTACACCACCGACCTGCTCGAACCCGCCCGCTACCTGCGCGGCGGCGAGTTCGTCCTCACCGGGATGATGTGGCGCACCCGACCCGAGGACTCGCGCACCTTCGTGGCCTCCGTCGCGGGGGCCGGGGCGGTCGCCGTCGGCGCCGGGACCGCTCTGGGCGAGGTCCCCGCCGACCTGGTCGAGGCCTGCCGCGAGCACGACCTGCCCCTGGTGGAGGTGCCCCCGGAGACCTCCTTCGGCGCGGTCACCGAGGAAGTGCTGCGCTCCCTGACCCAGCACCGCTTCACCACCATCGCCGAGACCCGCGACCGCCACCGCCGCATCATGGCCGACGTGGCGGCCGGTGCCGACTTCCCCCGGGCCTTCGCCGAGGCCGCCGCGCAGACCGGGCGGGCCGCCTGGGCCCTGTCCTGCACCGGCCGCCACATCGCCGCCTCCGGCGGGCCCCTGCCCGAGAACGAGCGCGAGTGGATCGCGGCCCGTGCCCTGACCGGCCCCACCCCGCCGCACACCGTCCGCACCCCCCAGCGGGAGGACCGCGCCCTCACGCTCCTGCCCGTCCAGGCGCGCGAGTCCCACCCCCTGGCCGCCTGGCTGGTGGTCTGCGAGGGAGACCACGCCTCCTGGACCGAGGAGGAGCACGAGTCGGTGGCCGAACTCGTCTCCATCGCCGGGCTCGCCCGCAGCCGCGCCGAGGAGCGCGCACTGACCGACGCACGCCACCTGGAGGGGCTGCCCCGGCTGCTGGCCGCCCAGCGCTTCGACGAGGTCACCGAACTCCTGCGAGGCACCGACCCCAGCGGCGGCCAGGGCAGCCACGTCGTGGTCAGCGCCGTCATGCTGCCCGAGCCCCGTGTGCCCGACCTGGCCCGGCGCGTGCTCTCCGAACTGGTCGCCGACCGCCCCGGCGCCGTCGTCACCGGCGACGAGGACGCCCTGGCCGTCGTCCCGGTGGCCGGTACCGACGCCCGGGCCCGCGCCGAGGAGGTCCGCGCCGCGCTGCTGCACCGCGCCCGCGTCCTGGAGGGAGGTCTGCTCGACCACCGGCTGGCCATCGGCCTCAGCTCGGCAGTGCGGGGCGTGCCCGACCTGCGGGGCGCCGCCGTGGAGGCCCGCCACGCCCGCCGCCTGGCCGAACTGCGCGGCGGCCGGTCCCGGGTGATCGCCGGGGCCGAGATCGACTCCCACGAACTGCTGCTGGCCTCGGTGCCGGAAGAGGTGCAGTCCTCCTACCGCGAGCGGCTGCTGGGCCCGCTGCTGGCCTACGACCGCGACCACCGCTCGGAGCTGGTGCGGACACTGGAGCAGTTCCTGGCCCACTCGGGGTCCTGGCAGCGCTGCGCCGCCACGATGCACGTGCACGTCAACACGCTGCGGTACCGGATCGGCCGCGTGGAGGAGCTGACCGGGCGGGACCTGAGCAGCCTGGAGCACCGGGTGGACCTGTTCCTGGCGCTCAAGCTCCGGGACTGACCCGGTCGGGGGAGGGGCCGCGGGGCGGGGGAG